>JAJXWL010000244.1 GCA_021781625.1 bacterium | reverse complement strand
TCTTTTGGTCTTAGGACCTCGACAAGGTCATTACAATCCAGATGGTTCCGTGAATCGCGTGACGGGGGCTGGCCTTCAAACTTCCATCTTCGGAACACTGTTATTATGGTTTGGTTGGTTTGGTTTCAACGGAGGGTCAACCCTGGCCCTGAACGATCAAGTTCCGGCGATCATACTCAAGACCTCACTTTCAGGAGCGGCGGGGATGCTGACGGCGTTGTTAGTGGGTTGGAGAGTCCGAGGGTATCCCGATGTCAGCGTTTTGATCAATGGAGCCTTAGCGGGCTTAGTGGGGGCCACCGCTTCGGCCCCTTGGATCAGTACCTTTGCCTCTGTCGCCGTGGGGGCGATTGCCGCCCTCGTGATGTTGGCTGTAGAAGCTCTTTTAGATCGTTTTCGGGTGGATGATGCCGTGACTGCTATTCCTGTGCATTTAGGTGCTGGTATATGGGGAACCCTCGCGGTGGGACTTTTTGGGGACCCTGCTTTACTTCAAACCGGCTTAACCGGCCCCCAACAGTTCTTTGTTCAACTTTTGGGGATTGTGGCCTGCGGTGGTTGGGCATTTGGTCTCGCTTGGCTGGCCGTAGCAGGACTCAACCGCCTTCGTCCCATCCGGGTGACACCCCGTGAGGAAGAAGCCGGACTTAACGTGGTTGAACATAAAGCCTCAACAGAACTTTACGATTTATTTCGCACCCTCGAACAGCAAAGCCGTTCGGGGGACCTGAACCTTCGTGCGCCCGTGGAACCTTTTACCGAAGTAGGGCAGATAGCTACTCAATATAACAAAGTCATGGACAGGCTCCAAGAAAATCTCATTGCAAAAGCGGATTACCTGTCCATTCTTAACAATGTTCATGAAGGCCTGTTCCTTTTAGACCCCGCAGGTCGCTTGGGTCCGTTTTACTCGGGAGTCTTAGAAGAGATTCTCGGTGTTCCATCGTTGGCGGGAGCTCAGTTCTCCCAGGTTTTAGCGCCCTTGGTCCAACCAGCTTTATTAGAATCTTGGCCCGAGTTTCTCACGGTGCTTTTTGACAATTCGATAGATGAGCAAGCCTTGGCCCGACTCAATCCGCTTCGCCAAGTGGAACTCGTACCCTTGGCGTCTCCCGATAAAGCTCAAACACGGCATGCTCGGTTTCAGTTTCGACGGCTTGTCGAAGAGGGAAAGGTTGTTCGAGTGATGGGCATCCTGCGCGATGTCAGCGCGGAAATGGAATTACAAAAGAATTTAGACTCTCAAAGGCAGGAACGCGAAAGTGAGATGGAATTATTTTACAAAATTCTGCACATTGCGCCCGAGCTTTTGGCCGAGTTTCTCAAAGAGTTTGATCAGAAATCTCGGCAAATCAACCTTTTGATGGAAGCAGGTCAGCACACCCCTCTGGAAGTCCTTAAACTGACATTTCGCTTACTTCATGGTTTAAAAGGAGAGGCTTCTTTACTCGAATTAACGTTTTTAGTTACAGAAATCCATGAACTCGAGACAGAAATTCAAACCTTGGAACGAAAGGCCAATTTGCAGAACGCCGATTTCTTAACGCTTGCTTTGAAATTAGGACGGTTTCAAGAAACAGGCCGAGAACTGAATCGGCTAGTCCAAAAACTTCGAAATTTTCAAACCAGTTTTGTTCAAGCCGACAAGTCGGCAGAACAAGGGCTAGTTTCAGCGTTGAAAAGTCTTGCCATGAGAACAGCCCAGAAAGTCCAGAAAACCGCAGGTTTATTGGCCTCACGGGATTTTGAACAGCAACTTGAGGCAAAGGATTTGAGTTTCTGGCAACAGATCCTTTCGCAATTGATTAAAAACGCGGTGATTCACGGTCTTGAAACACCCGCAGAGCGTCACAAACTGGGAAAGCCCGAAGAAGGCCGCATTACCTTAACAGCCGAACAACAAAACAACCGCTTGGTCGTCAAGGTGCGAGACGATGGGCAAGGCCTGGACCTGACCGCCCTGAGGAAAAAAGCTCTGGAAAAAGGGTATGACCCCAAGACGATCAGCCATTGGTCACGTGGCGATGTGGTGAGGTTCCTCTTTACCGATGGGGTGAGCACGGCTTCAGGGGTAACAGAAGATGCCGGCCGTGGGGTTGGCCTTTCGTTTGTCAGTTCGGCCGTCACGGAGCGCGGGGGCACCATCGCCTTAAGTTTTCAAAAGGGGCATTACTTAGAGTTTGTCATCACGCTTCCTGGGACAAGGTGAACCATGTACCTCTACCGGGACCATTATAAAGTTTTCTTCGACACCTCGCGGGAAGGAATGTACATCACCACGAAAGAAGGCTATTTCATTGATGCTAACCCAAGTTTCTGTCAGATGCTTTCTTTTACAAAACTGGAATTGTTGCGGCGGCATGTGGATGATATTTTGGCTCTTCCCATGGAACGGCGACGTTTTCGAAGTGAAATTGAGTCTAGTGGGGCCGTCACGGCGTTTCGAATCAAACTTAAAGATAAACGGGGCAGTGAACTGGCTTGTTCCCTGAGCGCAGTGGTTCTACGAGACTTTGAAGGCGCTGTGGATGGGTATATCGGCATGGTGAGGTTGGTCAAAACTCAAAATCTTTCTGCGGAAGAAGCCGAAGCCCAGCGTTTTTCTTTGGCCTTGAGGGGCTCGCATGATGGAGTTTGGCATTGGGATCTTAAGCGGGGTGAAGTTCACTATTCGTCCCGTTGGAAAGCCTTGTTGGGCTATGCCAGTTATGAGCTGAGTTCGAGCATTTTTGAATGGTTTGACCGTGTACACCCTGATGATTTGAACCAACTTAAGCAAGGAATTCAAAGCTGTATATCGGGACAAAGCCCCGTCCTTTCTACCTACCTTCGGATGAAAAACC
>JAJXWL010000243.1 GCA_021781625.1 bacterium | reverse complement strand
CAGCAAAGTTCGCGTCAAAGCTCAACCGTCGTCCGCGCACCTCAACAGTCAAGTGTGGTTTCCGACTATCCTTGCGGTACACGCGGCCCTTTTATCACAAGCCAGTGGCCACCCTGTTCGGATGACGCTGAGTAAGGACGAAGAGTTTTTTTATTCGCCCAAACGGCCAGAATCGCGCATCCTTTTACGCTCAACGGTAGACTTACAAGGTCGTATCCTGGATTTCTCTGCTGATGCCGTCCTCAACATGGGGGCCTACGGTGTGCTCGAAGAAGAACTTCTTGACCGGTGTATTTTAGGACTTTTAACCCCTTACCGGTTTGGGGCGTTTCAGGTCAATGCGCACTCAGAACTCAGCCACACCCCTCCTCGAGGCCCTGTGGGAGGCATGGGGGAAAATCTGGGCATTTTTGCCCTCGAAAGTCACATCCAAGACCTTTGTGAAGCCCTGGAACTTGACCCTATGGTTTGGAGGCAAGCCAATGCCCTCTCGCGAGATCAAATTGCCTTTACAGGAGAACCGTGGAAAGGCGAAGCACCTTTGACGTCGCTGATATCGGAATTGGGTAAAGCCGCAGACTTTCCGCGTAAATATGCTAGCTTTCATCAGTTAAATTCCCGCACAAAAGAATGGCGGGACGAAGCCTTGCCTTTGCGGGGCATAGGCTTAGCGGCAGGTTTTCAAGGCAATGGCTTTTTAGCGGGCGGAACCTCGACGGTCAATTTAGAAATTCGTCTCGAAGCTGACTCTAGCCTTAGTGTCTATTCGCCGCTAGTGACGGCCAATGATCACTTGCTGGCTCTTTGGAAACACGCGCTGGGCGACCCCCTCGGAATAGCTCCCGAGCTTGTTCGCTTTTGCCCTGTGATAACGGGCGAACACCCCACGGGAGGTCCTTCCTTAGCGTCTCGGGCCTTCGAGATCATGCCCAAACTTCTTGCCAAAGCAGGCCACACCTTAGCTCAACGTCGTGCCCACCAGCCGCTTCCCCTAAATCTACATACCTTATTTCGGCGCAAAGCTAACCCTGCCTGGGATCCTGAAAACTTTACAGGTCAACCGTTCTTATCGTTGTCGTGGGTAGGAGCTGTCGCCGAGGTCGAGGTTCTGCCCTTGCTTTCAGAAATCCGTATCAAAAAAATTACCCTTATGGCGGATGCAGGTCCCCTTCTGGACGAGACAGCCGCCCGAGATGCCCTCACCGAAGGCATCCTGTCTGCCGTAGGTTGGGTTTTTTCAGAAAATATCTTTTGGGAAAAACTCAGCATCCCCCGTTCAATTTTTCAAAAATACCGCTTACCTAGCGTGCGTGAAGTTCCCCGATTAGAAATACTCTTCTATCAAAACCCCAAAGGGAGTCCCCCCCGAGGTTTGGGTTCCTTGGGGAGTAGTGCCGTCGCACCAGCCCTCTTGTCGGCTATCCGTCAAGCGTTAGCTCCTAGCTGGCGTCATTTGCCCGTAACGCGTAAAATGCTAGATGAAGCTTTGAGGAAACATGAAGCAGAACTTGATCCTGAACGGTGAAGATGTCACCCTAAATGGGGAAGAAGAAGATTCTCTGTTTGCCGTTCTCAAAGCAGAAACCCCGCTTTTTTCGGGCATCATCTGCTGTCAGAAAGGCTTTTGCGGTCGGTGTCACGTTTTGCTGGATGGACGTGAAGTCCCTTCATGCCTTGTTCCCTTTTACCAGGCCCGTCAGCGTGAAGTCGTCACGCCTGAGGGCTTTGCCGCCACAGAAGACCACCGGCTTTTTCGTCAACTCTTGGCTGAAGAAGGCTTGGTGTACTGCCGGCAATGCACCGAAGCCCAAATCTTTCACTTAAGTGCCTTTCTGGAACAATTTCCTGCGCCCGAAGATGAGGAGTTGCGTACTGCTATATCCGAGATTCCTTGCCGGTGCGGCAGTCGCCCCGTGTTGGAGCGCGCCGTACGCCGCTTGGTAGGTTTAAAGGAGTCCGACCGTGCCGGACGAAGATAACCTCCCGCCCTTAATCCATACCCCCAAAACGCTACAAGAAGCTTTAACGCTCCTGAATGCTTATCCTAAAGCTCAACTGTGGGCTGGTGGAACAGCAAACCCCGAGCAAGACTTTAGTTCGCCCCTCCGCTTACCTACCACGTTGGTGTCCTTGCATCTCGTCGAGGAGCTGAAACGAGTCCAATACGGGGACCGTTTTGTGGATTTAGGGGCGGGAATGACCTTGAATCAAGTGCTTCATGTGGTAAAAGCTTTTCTTAACCCCGCCTTTCGGCAAGCGATTTTAGCCACGGGCTACACGGCTTTACGAAACCTGGCAACTCTAGGGGGCAACCTTTGTCAAAAAGGATTTTATGGGGATCTTTTCCCTGTTCTTCACCTGATCGGTGCCCAATTTGAGTTTCGGGGACTTCGGTCTTCCCGTTGGCTCACGTCAAATCAGGTGTCGGACGAAGGTCGACTTAGGCCGCTCGCCGGTGAAATATTGACGCGTGTCCGTGTTCCGCAAGAAGAATGGCCCCACTTCTTTTATCAAAAGATCGGAAATTTTCGCACACCATGGGATGAGCGACTCTCGATGACGGCGTTGGCTCGCACCAAGCATGGCCTCGTCGAAGCTTTGCGTCTGATTTATTACTTACCTCACACCGGACTATTGCGCCACCGAGGGCTTGAGGCCGAATTGGTGGGGCAACGGGTTCCTTTTGCCCCCCGGCTTCGGCAGGCGGCGTTGAGTAGCATCAAGGAAGCCATGGAGGGCTTATCTTTGCCCCCGAGTTTGTTTCAAAAAGACCGTGTTCTTCATATGACCCGCTGGGTTTTGTCGCAAATCCAAGATGATTAACCCTCAACTCAGGATCTGCGAGTT
>JAJXWL010000242.1 GCA_021781625.1 bacterium | reverse complement strand
TGACCTGTCCCATGGCGGTTTGAAGCAGGGCGTTTTGAAAGGAAAAGGACGATTCGTTCGCCAGTTCATGCTCGGGAAAGCGTAAGGGGATCAAGCTTTCTTCATCAAGTAGCGAAAAGACGGCTTTTACCGGTTGCCCTAGCACATTTTCGGCTGAAAGACCCAAGGCATCTAGGGCTGCCGGATTCGCAAAATGAATATGCTGAGTCAAGTCGATCGCAATAATACCGTCGGTGATGCTGTTTAAGATCGAGGAAACCCACCGCTCTTGGTCTCTCAGTTTGGCATCTAGCCGGGATTTATAGAGAGCCATATCGAGAGTGGATAAAAGCTCGCGTTCTTTAAACGGTTTGATCAGGTAACCTAAGGGTTCCGCGAGTTTGGCCCGCTCCAACGTCGCTTCATCCGAGTAGGCGGTTAAAAAAATCGAAGGAATCTGCCATTGCCGAAAGATGAGTTTACTGGCTTCAATGCCATCTAGAGGACCTTCCAAGTGAATGTCCATCAGGATGAGGTCTGGCTTTTCCTCTTCTGCGATTAAAAGGGCGTCGGCTCCGGTCGCACAATTTCCTACGACTTCGTAACCGAAGGCCTTCAAACGGCGTTGAAGATCAAAAGCGATGATCTTTTCATCCTCGACAATCAGGATACGTTCTTTCTCCAAAGTCAGCTCCCAGAACTGTTCATAAATTGAGTGTAGCCTGAAACAGACTGGCTGACCATACAAGAAATTTCGGAAAACAGCCAGATTTTTTAGACTTTTAATCCACGAATGACAACGAAATTTTTCATGATTTTCAGAAATTGTAAGGAACGATTGTACCCATTGATCAAACCCTGAATAATATCGCGGTTATTTTTGCCACCGAGGCCCTTAATGTTGGTGACATATAAAGGTTGTGGGTTTTTATAGTCCTGAAGGATCTCGGAAATACGAAGAGTTAAACTGGCGATATGGTTGACTTCAGCTTCCAGCAATTCTGAGGCTGTTCGATTGATCTTATCAATAATTTGCTGAGGAACTGCAGATCCTTGCGGCTTTTCAAGGTATTTTTCGAGGGCTGTGAGGGTAATTTTGCCGTCGCTTTCCAGGGCTTTATCGAAAGCCTCCAGCCGGACCTTGAGTTTTTCTAAGGGGTACATCGTGTTGGCAAATTTGGTGGCATAGTCCTTATCCTGAAAAAAGCCATTGAGAACAATTTGTTTGACCTGGTCGAGGTACCCCCCTGCTAAAACCGAAACCTCAAAGCTTTTGAGCAGAGACAGAGGTTTGATCAGTGTAAGCCCCGAGAAACCCGCGTCTTGAAGTCGTTTGTCAGTTTCTTCGGTGTAGTTTTCCAGGATTAATAAATGACCTTGCGGAAAAAGCGTCCGGATATCGGTTTCAAGAGACGATTCGGCGAGTTCTCGTAACACCCGATCGCGGTCTTGATTGAAGCGTTGTGCCAGGGCCTCCAGATAATCTCGTATAGGGTCCGTTTTGGGTTTCCAGATTTCTGGAACGAATTCTGGTTCCTGTCGCAGGATGCGAATGAGGGTGAGGGTAAGGTAACCGGAACAAGGCCCTCGAAGTAAACTCCGCAACCGGTCGAGTAGTTTTTCCATCTTGTGCAGATTCTCTTGGGCTTTTTCGGCATTGAGACGTTCTAACAAGGTAAAAAGGCCCCGTTCCATTTGCGGAGTGATTTCAAAATCCCCGATGAGGTAATACAAATCCAGCAAGTCAGGCAAAAGGTTGTCACCATCAATGGAACTAAAATGGGGGTTTTGCTGTCCCAGAAGCGCTAAATCGTAGCCAAACTTTTTAAAGAAGGGGTGAAACGAATGGGTAACTAAGTTCTTAAGTTTTTCTAGATCGAGAATGTCTTTGGCTACGGTCTCGGTGTCCTGTCGTCGAATATCACTTTCTAAATTGGCAAATTCTAGGTTAATGGTGGCGGCATAACTACTAGATTGTCCAGCTAAGCGTTCTTTTAAACTCTCATAACTGAGGGCAAATCGCCGCTCGGCAATGTCTCCGGCCAAGGAGGCTTCGACTAAGTACTGCCGAGAAAGAGTTTCAAGACGTTTATCGGGATTGGCTAAGGTTTTGCTAAATAAGTCATACAGCGGCTTACTCAGCTGGTAAAATTGAAACCAACTTTGCGCCAAGCCTGGAAGAACCAAGCCTGAAGTCTTGTTCCAAACTGCGGGTTTTACCGAGAGGACGGTTTCGTGCAGTTCCCGCAATTCCCGCCTTAAGCGAAGGGCTTCGGGGTCGCCAGAGAAAAGCTGAAAAAAGAAATCGCTGAGACCTTCAAAAAAGCCGGACATGACCACACTTTAGCCGGTGAAGTGGGCTTTGACAAGGACAAAACAGGCCAGCATACTAAGTCCATGACTGCTCCCATCCCTCATAAAAAACTTCAACTTGTCCTCCTCTACGGAGGTCCCGGCGGCGAACACGATGTTTCTCGATTGTCAGCTGCCTCGATTTTTCGGCATCTGGACCGTTCCCGTTACGAAGTGACACCTGTGGGGGTTGATCGTACCGGCGTTTGGTACCGTCAAGGTCCCTGGTCCGCAGAGTTTCCCAGCGGGGACGCCTTACCTCTGGAAACTCGTGCTGGGACCAGGCTTGCCGCTGTGCCTGGTCAGGGCTTGCTCAGCGAAAGTGCTCCTGGCCTTTGGCAGTCCTTTCCTGTAGATGTGGTTTTCAACATAGTTCATGGAATTCAAGGGGAAGATGGCCGAATTCAGGGCTTGCTAGAAACGGCAGGACTGCCCTCGACGGGAGCCAGAGTAGCAGGTAGTGCCTTGGGGATGGATAAAGTCTTTGCTAAACAGGTCTGGGAACAACATGGGTTACCGGTAGTCCCTTACAGAGTGGCTCACCTGAGGCTAGC
>JAJXWL010000027.1 GCA_021781625.1 bacterium | reverse complement strand
TAAAGTGGGAGATTTTCCTCAAGGCTGGGCAGAATGGAATGCCCATTACCGGGATGATATGCGCTCAGCCATTAAATCGGACCCGGGAAAAATCGGCGCGGTAGCTACACGTTTGGCCGGAAGTTCAGACCTTTTTCATTTTGATGGTCGGCATCCCTACCACGGTATCAACTTTATTACGGCTCATGACGGCTTTACCTTGCAGGATTTAGTCAGTTACAACACCAAACACAATTGGGCAAATGCCGAAAACAACCTGGATGGAGCCAACAACAATCTATCTTGGAACTGCGGTCATGAAGGCTTAACGGGTGAAGCTTCCATACAAGAACTCCGGCGTCGTCAAAAACGTAATCTCGCCACCCTGCTTTTCTTGTCTCAAGGGACCCCGATGCTTTTAGCTGGGGATGAAATGAGTTATTCCAAATTTGGGAATAACAACACGTACTGCCATGACAATCATTTAAACTGGCTCAATTGGAATCTGGTACGTGAAGAAGCTCAATTTCATTCTTTCATGCGTTTCTTAGTCCACTTCCGCCGCCGCCATCCGGCCCTGAGACGTGAAAGCTTTTTTCAGGGACAAGCTCATGAGCCAGGGAGACTACCCGACGTCCGCTGGATGGGGCCTGAAGGAGATCTAGGCTGGGCTTGGGAACGTTGCTTGGCGTTGATGATTGCCGGTCACCGTTCAGAGACAGGTTCCGTCCGTGATGATAATAACCTCTGGATTGGCATGAACTTTTACTGGGAAGAAGTGGTTTTCAAAGCACCAGCCCCCCGCGAAAACACCCAGTGGGTTCGGGTAATCGATACGGCCACTGAACCGGGATTTTCTGAAGAAGCGCGAGCCCCTTTTGCCCCTTCACGGCTAAAACTAGCCCCCCGAAGTATCATTGTCCTGGTAGAGCGGGCAATCCCCTTACGAGCGTAGCGGGTACAAGGATAAAATCAACTCCACTTCAGCTTGGGTCACACTAGTTTTCTGGGCAATTTCGGTGGCAGAAAGTCCTTGAGCCCGAAAAAGTAAGACACGTTCTCGAAGGGAAGCCGGAGCTGGCTCCACAATGGCAGGTTTCGGTTCAAGAGCTGTTGGCGTCGGTGTTGGGTCAAGAACGGCTGGCTTCGGCAAAGAGGCCAACTCAGTCCCTGAAGAAAGGTCTTTCGGCTCTGGAATGTCAACACGGGGATGTGAAATCTGTGGCTTTTCTGAGGCAGGTTTAAGCTTGGAATACACCAGGGGTTGAGCTCGTTTTTCTTCTTCTTTGGCCCATAGGGTTAGCCTTTGATCTGCAGAACGGATAAGGCTTTCTAGCCTTACAAGACGCTCTTCCAAGACTCCAATGTTGCGTTCCGAGGTGAGATTAAGCTCTTTTACCAAGGCATCAACTTCTTCACGGACTTCTTTTAATAGCTCATCTGTCCCCATCTGATGATCCACACGACGTTTTAAGAGCAAATAAAAAACTGTCCAAACCACCAGATTAAAAACTAAAAGTAAAATTAACGTCACAGCCCTAACCTGTCAAATCCACGTGTGTTCCCAGCTTGGGGTCGGTCCACTTTTCATCCTTAGTTTTTTCTTCCTCTTTGGGCTCAGGTTTCTTGGCAAATTTCTCTTGCGCTTCACGTTCTGTATCTTCTTCGTCAGAACGCACTTTAACTCCCTCACCAGAAGTTTCTTCCGACGCCTGAGTGAACTGAACGGCGTTTCTATCGGCTTCGTGCAACTTGAGTAATTTTTGAGCCTCTAAGGTCTGTTGATTTAAAACATGATCTCGGCTTAGAGAATGTTCTTTGCTGACTTTGTCGAGATTCATATAAATGGCTTGCAGATCCACTGGGCGAATCATCCCGGCCTCCGCACCATCTCATCTTCCTCAATATCTTCGTACTTAATAGATCTTACCACATTTCCATCACGAATAAAAGTCAACCCACTGCATTCTCGGATGACATCGTAGGTAACCTCTTTAATGATAAAGCGCGTACCAGGATAAATTTCACCCGAAGAAGAGATTTTCCCCGAGAAGCGTAAGGCTTCCAACTCAGCTTGACGTTTTTCGAGTTGATCACTTAATTGGGTGAGCTGACCTTTGAGTTCTGTGTGCTTAGCCATAAGATTTTTCTTGAGTTGAAGCTTTTCTGGTGGCAGCGTTTTCATAATGCGTTCTTGCTTAAGAAGCGCTTGGAGGTTCAGGTTTAGTTGGTTTAAGGTCTTTTCGAATTGTTCTTTCTGCTCTACCAGCTGATCCAGCTCTTCTTTTAACTTAGGATCAAAACCTACTTCTAAGATCGTCTCATCCGAACCTATAGCCCCCAAACTTGAGGCATTGATTTCCTCCGAAGCCTTTAAGTAACCACCTACAATTTTGGCTCGTTTTCCTTTGCAAAGAATTTTCTTTCCAGCTGTCACCTGAGAATGCAAAATCCCATCTGAAACGATGACATAAGTTCCAGCTTCCACTTTGGCATTTTGGATAAACTTCGACCACAAACTTTGTCCTGCCGTCACGTGACCCTCTCCGCCCCCATTGATTCCCTGGTGGACAATGATATCTGCATGGGTTTCTAACACAGCTTTCCCGACGTTCCCTAAAACTTCAATATTTCCCACGGCTTTGACTGTAAAACCGTCGTCAACGCTCCCTTTAACCAACACACTCCCCAAAAAGTTGATATTCCCCACAGAATTGTTGACATTGCCAGAAATCACCATCACAGTCTCTACTGTAATCTTGTTTTGAAGCAACATGACCTGACCGTCTGAAGTGGCCAAAACTCGCAAACCATCTTTGGAAAGGGTGACATTGTTACCTAATTCGAAGGGGACATCTCGACCATCTTTGGTGGGAATAAGCCGCCCCGTTACGGTACGACCAGGAATGCCGCGCTGAGCTGGCTCTTTTCGGGCCAATTCCTCATTTTTTAGCACATTGCGTATGGTATTCAGTTCTTTGAAGTCGACACGACCTTCAATCTCCTTGGGTTTGATATGAAAAGCTGTATCAAAATTATAAATTATTCGAGCATCCTGTCCGGGGAGAGGTTTCGTCCCTTGGGCCACGGTAACCTTGCGTGAATAAACAGGTTCATCAATCAACGCCTCAATGTCGGTTAGCAGGAGGCCATGAACAACACCATGATTTTTGAGAAAGTGTTCCAATTCTTCTCGGGAAATATCGGCACCATTCATACCAGGTGGTGTCAGGACCACGGTAGCCCGCATTTCTTGCTCATCAATATCGACATTCATGAGTGTATCTGCCGCAGGATTATGAGGATAATCTCCCACTTTGCCGTAAGTCTTATTGGCTAGTTTTAAGGCGCCTTTGAGAACTTGACGGTTGATGTCGCGAACGTTTCGTAAATGCAACAGTTCCAAAGCTTGAGCTTCTTGGGCTGGGGCCCCCTCCCCCAAGGGAGGGGTTACTTTCAAATATGCCCCATCATGCCATAAGCGGATATAGATGTGTCCGTCTTCATTCACGACAGGAACGGTTGTATCTATCTCGGGCATAAAATCCGTAGACGTAGCAGAAGAAACTTTGGCCTCTTTTTTTACTTCAAAGACCATGAGGGACCAAGGTTTTCGGCCAAAGCCTAGGGTTCCAGGGGAGCCTTTTTGTAAGACATCGTACTCAAGGCGACGTGTCGGAACGCCTAATTCCGCGGAGGCTGCCTTCAAGGCCTCTTCGAGCGTGGCTCCTGTGACAGCCACGGAACGCAGGCGACGATCTTCCTCAGCGCGCTCTCTCATGAATTCTTTGAGTTGTTCGAGCGAGACCATGGCGCCTCCTGGCTTTATAGCTAAAATATTCCTTTACGGGCATTCATCAGCCGGGCTCGGAGTCTGAGTATGGCCTTGGTATGAAGTTGACTTACACGGGATTCGGTCACCTCTAAAACTTTTCCAATTTCTTTTAATGTTAAATCTTCATAATAGTAAAGAACCAACACTTTTTTTTCTTTATCGGGTAACTCTTGAAGAGCTTCAAGAATGACTTTTTTCACCACATCACGTTCGACAATATTGTCAGGATTCAAAGTTTGAGGAGATTCTATGCTCTCGACAATGGAAACTTTATCATTTTCATCGCCTGTATACCAAACATCATTGAGTGAAAGTACGGCGGTACCACTGATTTTAATTAAGGTATCGTTAAATTCCTCTTCTTTCATCCCAAGTTCTTCCGCGATCTCTTTATCGGTTACCTGCCGACCTAAACGAGCTTCCAAATTGACAATGGCTTCTTCTACTTCACGTGACTTTTGACGAACCGAACGAGGCACCCAATCAATGGCCCGTAATTCATCAAAAATAGCTCCTCGAATTCTCGTTACAGCGTAAGTTTTAAATTTGACGTGTTTTTCTGGGTCAAACTTATCAATGGCATCGATCAGACCAAAAACCCCATACCCCACTAAGTCATCATAGTCGACATTCTGAGGAAGGCCCATGGCCACTTTTCCGGCAACATAACGCACCAGTGGTGCGTATTGACGTATAAAAGAATCCCTGAGTTTGGGGTTCCGCGTCTTTTTGTAGTCCAGCCAGGCCTGGGCCTCGATTTTTTCATCCAAGACGTTGTCTGACATCCTCAATCCTTACTGGCCTTTCTTCAAAACGGTTTGGACGGCCTTGGCCAAAACCGTGGGATCATGGGCAATGCCATCTAAGATGACATCTCCCGTGGGTGTTCGATCTGGTTCCCTTGTAAAGGTTTCAGCGGACGCAGTGGGTGTGGGGGGGGCCCCTTCCGGTCCAAATGAAGCTAAAAAAGAACCAATTTCAGGCAAATCCTCTTCTTTCACAAGACTTTCTTGAGCTGACACGGGAGTCGTCTCAAGAACCTGTGGGCGTTCATCCTCCACCGACTCCTCAAATTTCTCAGAACTCATTTCTCTGACAAACTCCGGTTCCGGTTCCAAAGTAATATCCACACGCGGCGTATCTGGTTCTTCTGTAGGAGTAACCGCTTGAAACAGCTCAGGTAACAAAGTTCTGAGCAACCACTCTACCCCCAAAGCAGCTCCACAGGCCAAAACACCAAAAAAAAGGGCCCGAAGAAACATACTGCCTAAATCAGAACCACCTAGCCCCGCGCTGATAAAAGAAAGGAGAAAGGCCCCTCCGGCGGTGCCGAATGCGACTTTCCATGACATGAAAGACCCTCCCCTCCTTAATTAGATTAAAAGACTAAGCCTATTACCGTCAAGACAAGTCATTCTTGACGCCCAAAGAAGCGGCTTAAGAAGCCAGAAATTCCTCGACCTTCACGATATTCCACTTTTTCCATTCGACTGACAATGTTCATTAAGCATTGACTGGCTCGACTTTTGGGATCCTGAATTGAAAAAGGGCGTTGTTTGAGGACTGAAGCCTGAACATTAGGGTCTTCATACACATAACCCAAATAATCTACTTTGACGTTCAGAAATTGGCTTGCGATGTTAATAACCCGTTCGGCAACTTTTTTACCTTCAACGACTGAACCGACCCGATTCACAATGAGTTTTAACCCCATATCATTGGTCGTAAATTCCGTAGCGATGATCTTGATAATACCATAGGCATCTGTGATGGCCGTAGGCTCTGGTGTGGTCACAATTAACGTATCATCTGCAGCAGCGACGAAATCGAGAACATTTTTGGTCACACCAGCCGAGGTATCAATAATAAGGATATCCGCTTCTGAAAGGGTCGAAAGCTCTTGAATGAAAGAAGCGCGTTCTGCGTCATTTAAGTTCGCGATTTTGGTAAAGCCAGACGCTCCCGCAACGAAAGAAATGCCATAGTCGGTGGGGGTAAGAATTTCTTTCATCGTCTTTTGTTGACGAATCATGTGATAAAGCGTGTACTTGGGAATTACGCCTAAAACGACATTGACGTTAGCTAGCCCTAGGTCCGCGTCTAAAAGAATGACTTTTTTCCCTAAGCGAGCATAGGCTAAGGCAAGGTTAACAGAGATGTTTGTTTTCCCAACCCCACCTTTTCCCGAGGTAACAGTAATAACTCGGGTCTTTTTGGGGGAAGCCGAACCCTCGGGAGCGGAGGTTCGAGCTTTGACAAGTTCTCTGAGTTTTTCAGCTTGATCGGCCATTTTCGGTCCTTTTCATGAGTTTAAGATTTTCGGGCCGGAAGCCCACCAGACGTTCGAGGAGAAAACTTTTCGAAGCTCGTTGAATGTTTTGAGGAACGGCTTGACCATCCGTATAAAACGAAACAGGTTTTTGACGTTCCCAAGAAAGCGAAATCAAATTTCCCACTACCGTGGTCTCATCTAACTTCGTTAATACCAAAGAACGGTAGCCAAAGGATTCAAATTGCTGAAAGATTTCCCGGATATCTTTGGTTTTGGTCGTAGCGCTGACGGCTAAGTGCACTTCGCTAGAACGTCCGCACCCCTCCAGCAACTGTCGCATTTCCGCTAATTTCAGAAAATCCTTAGGACTTTTTCCAATCGTATCAATTAAAATCATATCACGCTGAGAATCCAACTCTACCCGTTGGCGAAGGGCATCAAAACTCTCCACACAGGTCACTGGAATTTCCATGATTTCGCCATAAGACTCAATTTGTTGTTTAGCCCCAATCCGATAATTATCTATGGTGATCATCGAGAGTTTCTGCGGTTTTTCACCACCGACACCCAATCCGTAGACAGCCGCTAACTTGGCTATTGTCGTTGTTTTTCCGACTCCCGTGGGACCAACTAAAATAAAAATACGTGGCTTCGCGGCGGATTGCTCTTCATAAATTGCCAGAGATTCAGCAATCCACTCAACAGCCCGACTTTCCAGAAGATCAAAGTCTTCTAGGTCTGCCATACTGCACTCTCGTTTAACACGGTCAAGCAACATCCGGATGTACGCAGGCGAAAAATCATTATCTTCCAAAAGCTCCGTCAAACGAGTCAAAGAGGGGTGTTCTTGTGAAGGTCGAGACTCGGGAAGCTTCTCAGGCAACTCTTCCAACTGTTTTTTGAGAAGTTTGACTTCTTCTAAAACAATTTTGATATGTTCCTCTTTTTTATCTTCTGCAGCCTTAGCTTGTGCCGCCGCCAGGATTTTTCGCTTTTCTTCTTCTAATTTGGCCTTTTCTTTCTCTTTATCTGGGGTGTTCCATTCGTGTTTTAAAAACCCCGAGATTTCCACTCCTTCTCGCTGAAAGAAACCAAGAAAGCCCCCTATTTCAATCGTTCGGTGTGAGGTAACTTGCGCGGATGTGCCGTACTTGATCCGAACTTTGTCCATAGCTTCTTGGAATGTGGCGCCACTTTCGGTGAAATACTGGTGCATTCTGGCTCTACCTCCTTTTCCTTATTCGACGTAATTGGATATTCATGATGCTTTGGCCTGTTCTGCGATCTGGACTTCACCCAAAGATTCTACCCGGATATTCGAAGCAATTTCAGGCACGGATAAGACTGTTAAATCGGGGATTTCACGCTGAGTACTGTTTTTGACCAAGGCCCGAGCAGCTTCACTAGTGAGCAGAACAGGTAAGTATCCCATATTTTGTGTGTTTCTAAAGGCGTTTGTAATGGCATTGATCCATAAACGCATAAATTCCGGTTCTAAGGCAGCCACCGCCCCTCCCACTCCGTCGTGACGGGATTCAATAATCTTTTGTTCCAGCGCAGGTTCCAAAGTTAGCACATGTAATACCTTTGACTCATCAGCGTACTGGAGACAAATCTGCCGGGAAAGTGCTTGCCGTACTTTTTCGATGAGAAAACTCACATCTTTTGTAATTGGGCCGTAATCGGCCACCGTTTCTAAAATCACCACGAGATTTCGGATCGAAACTTGTTCCGATAAAAGACCTTGAAGAACTTTTTGCAATTCACCCAAGCCAAAGATTTTCAGAACTTCTTCCACGACAGCTGGGTAATCGGCCTTGACCGTCTCAATAAGACTTTGAACTTCCTGGCGCCCCAAAATCTCGGGCGCATGGTGCTTAATGACTTCGGTCAAATGTGTCGCGATGATCGAAGGAGAATCCACCACGGTATACCCCGCCCGTTCCGCTTTATCTCGGTCTTCTTCACTGATCCACAAGGCAGGCAAATGAAAGGCCGGGTCAAAAGTTTTTTCGCCTGGGATTTCTTCACGCTCACCGCCAGGATTGATCGCCAAGAAACTTCCCATTCTAATGGTCCCTTTCCCGACTTCGACCCCTTTAATCTTGAGACTATAGTCGCTGGGTTCTAGTCGCATATTATCAATAATGCGAATTCGAGGAACAACTAACCCCAAATCCAGTGCTGTTTCACGCCGAATGCGGGTGATGCGTTCCAATAGTTCAGCCCCCTGCTCTTTATCCACGAGAGGAATCAGACCATAGCCAAGCTCTAAGCTAAGCGGATCCAAAGGAGCCACGGTTTCGGGCCCCTTGGCGGGTTCTCCACTTTTCGACCCCGTGGAAGCCTTCGCAGCTTCTTGGGCTTGCTCTTGTTTTTGGATTTCTACCCGAGAAAGACGGAAAGCTAAGTAGTAGACCAAGCCAGCTAACGGCAAAAGAATGTACCAAGGAAATCCGGGGATGAACCCCAGGATAGTCAAGAAAACAGCCGCCACCCAGTAGACTTTGGCTTGTTGCGTAAATTGTTTTAAAGCCGCCTCACCGACACTCGTATTGGAAGAACGCGTCACCAAAAGACCCGTCGCAACCGAAATGAGCAACGCTGGAAGCTGAGTCACTAACCCGTCTCCGATCGTCAGACTGACATAAGTTGTTAAGGCTTCATTTAAAGGTTCATGGTGAATGGTCATCCCAATAATCAGACCTGCAATCACATTCACCAAGGTGATCAACAACCCCACCTTAACGTTCCCCGAAACAAATTTTGAGGCACCATCCATGGCGCCAAAAAAGTTTACTTCTGCTTGCAAGTCATCTTTTCGATGTTGGGCTTCCTCTTCGGAAATGGCACCACTTGAAAAAGAGTTATCAATCGTCATTTGCTTGGCGGGCAATCCATCCAAGGTAAACCTCGCGGCGACTTCGGCAACCCGGGTGGCACCTTTGGTAATCACAATAAACTGAACGGCCAAAAGGATGATGAAGATGATGGACCCCACCACGAGGTTCATCACAGAAATATTGCCCTGAGAGGCTCCTACCACAAACGTGGCAAAAGCGCGAATAATCTTGCCATCAAACGCATGCCCTTCTGTCAAAATCAACCGTGTGGTCGAGATGTTCAAAGCTAAGCCAAACACGGTGGTCACCAAGAGCAAGGTCGGAAACATCGTAAAATCGAGGACTCGCCGGGTATAAATGACAACGAGAATAATCAGTATCGCAAACAAAAGGTTGAGAGATAAAAAGGTATCCAAGAGGAACGTCGGTAACGGGATCAAGAGCATGAGAACAACAGCGATAATACCGGCAGCCATCGCGGCATCGGAGCGTCCCTTTGAGAAACTGGTTCGGAACGTCTGTAAAAAATCGCTCATTTGACTTCTCCTTGCTCACGAAGAGCAACCGCGCCCTTAACCCACCACATACTGACTCTTTCCTGATAGGAGGTAAACTTCTTTCAAGACATTGGCCACTACTTCCCAATACTCTTGAGGGATTTGATCGCCCACTTCGACTGAAGCGTATAAGGCTCTCGCCAAGGGTTTATTTTCCATGATGGGGACATTATTTTGAGCCGCAATCTCTTTGATACGCTGGGCAATGAGGTCCTGTCCTTTCGCTAAAACAGTGGGAGCAACCATAGTTTTGGCATCAAACTGTAAGGCTATGGCAAAGTGGGTCGGGTTGGTAATAATCACATCTGCTCGGGGAACATTCTGCATCATATTGCGCCGCAAAATCTCGCGCATTCTTTCCCGCAGTCGAGAACGGATTAAAGGATCACCTTCTTGTTGCTTGTGCTCTTCTTTAATTTCTTCCCGACTCATTTTCAAAGATTCCCGGTGTTGCCAACGTTGAAATAAATAATCGGGGATTGCCAGCAAAAGCATCACTACGGCACTTTGCAGTATGATGGTCATCGCTAACCCCCATAGGAACGAGGTTGCCGTCCCCATTGGTTGACTGATGAGGTTCATCAATTGAGGCCATGAGCTTTGAACATTAAGCCAGGCAATAGCCCCTAAGGCGACAACTTTGACAACCTGCTTACCAATATTAAAAAGGGCCTGGGTTGAAAATAGCGAGTTTTGGAGCCACTTTCCAAACTTCGGGACAATACGGGTAAAGTCTGGCGTGATCGGCTTAATCGAAAAAAGAAAGCCAAACTGAAGAAGATTGGCTACGAGGGCACCTAAAAAGGCAATGCCCAAAACCGGCAGGACCAACTTAGCCATATACAAGAAAAACACACCCGAAATTTGTCCTCCGCCTTGAACGGGGTCTATCGCCGTAGCCTGTGATATAAACCACGTCATCATCGCTGTAGCATTTTCCCAAAAATAACTCGAGAGAAAGGCAATGAGTAGCATAGGAAGTAAAAGAACCACCCCAGCGACAATGTCGACAGAACGAGCAACTTTTCCTTCTTCACGGGATTTTCGGATTTTTGTTTCGGAAGGTTCTTCGGTACGACCTTCATCTTCGGCCGCAAACCATTGCAAGGACCAAAGAGAGTCAGTGGGAAGAGCACTCCAGGGAAAGCGAAAGATTTCGAAAGGTTCGCTCATGGTCCCCCCGTTGCGGTATGGTGGGATAAGCGAAACATCAAATCGGTCAATTGGGTAAAGCCGTTATTGACCACTGCGGCAAAGGCCGAAAGCAAAAAGGGCATTCCCAACATCAATACGGCAAAACCCACACCTATGGAAATCGGAAACCCCATCATCATTAAGTTCATTTGAGGTGCCGCTTTACCAATCAGACCTAAGGCTGTCGTCGTCAATAAAAGAATCCCAAAAACGGGCAAGCTCAGCAAAAAGGAGCGTTCAAACATGACCCCCAGCCCAGAAATCAGCATCTGATTGACGACATTTTGCTGAGTCAAGAAATCGACGGCACGGATCGCGTGAAAACTCGCCCAAACATTCACTAAAAAGATTTTCGAAAAGCCACCCACCGAAAGAAAAACCATCATCGCAATAAGGTTAGTAAACTGACCGAGTACAGGCAACTCCAACTGGGCTAAAGGGTCATACGTTTCACTGGCACTAAACCCCATTTGCTGGGCAAAAAACTGCCCCGTCATTTGAAAAACCGAATAAATCAAAACCAAAAAGAAACCTTGAAGTATCCCCAGCAAGGCTTCACCGACTAATAGCCCGACATAAGCTAAGCCGTTATCTGGAATGGGGTACCCCGACTGAAGCATCCACGGAAAAATCACAATCGCGGTAAAAAATGCCAGTCCTGCACGCCCGGCCCCAGGAATCGCTTCACTCGAAAACAAGGGAGCCACGGAAAGCATGGCAAAAACACGCACCAGAAGGAGAAAAAACAAATTTGCATGGGTAAAGATGGCCGAAAGGAACACCTTAGCCTACTTCACCATCTGAGGAATCAAATTAAAAATGTGGACGGTGTACTGCTGAATAGTCTGAAACATCCAAGGACCAAAAAATATTAAAGCGGCAAAAATCGCGACAATTTTCGGAACAAAAGACAAGGTTTGATCTTGGATCTGAGTCGTCGCTTGTAAAATCGAAACCACTAATCCTACAACCGTACCCACGATGAGCACAGGGGCAACCAGAACCAAGGTTTGAATCAGTCCCCCATTAAAAAGAGCCGTAATTTGTCCAATATCCATATTCTTTTCTCCTTACATATTGAAACTTTTGACGAGTCCAGTCGTCAGGAGAGTCCACCCATCCACCATCACAAAAAGAATGAGTTTGAACGGCGCACTAATGAGCACAGGCGGCAACATAATCATACCCATGGCCATAAGTACCGAGGCCACAACCATATCGATGATCAAAAAGGGAATGTAAATCAGAATTCCAATCTTGAAGGCCACCGTCATTTCATGAAGAATAAATGCAGGAACCAAGACATACGTGGGAACTTGGCTCATATTTTCGGGTTTAGGCAAATTCGAAAGCCTCATAAAAAGCTTAATATCACTAAAATTATTTGTACCCATTTGCCGAAACATGAAGTAGCGCAGAGGAGATTCTGCTTTTTGTAAAAACTCGGTGGTATTGATCGTCCCTTTGGTATAGGGGACGTAGGCCTCGTTGTAGATCTGCTGAAAAACTGGGAATTGGATAAATAACGTCAAAAAGAGAGCTATCCCCAACATCACTTGGTTCGGCGGAACTTGCTGTAACCCCAAAGCTCGTTTTACAAAGTCGAGCACAATGGAAATGCGCAAGAAACCTGTCATGAGAATGAGTAAAGACGGAGCTAGGGATAACGCCGTAAGAAGAACAAGGAGCTGTACAGACAGAGCCGTTTCTTTCGAACCGTGCGCTGGTCTGAGATTAATATCGACAAAAGGTAGCCCCAGCCCTGTTGAGGTCTGAACTACACGTTGTTGAGCCTGCACCGTCCCCACGGGCACGCCACCTAGGACCATCACGAGGCCTAGGATTCCCCAAAACTTTCTTTTCATTCCCCCCCCAGGTTTTGAAAAGAAGAAAACTTTTCCAGTTAAGGTTTTACACTATCACCGCAAATTTTTCAACCTTTCTCGTTGTTTTTTCAGAAAATCTGAACTTTCTTCCACCGGAGTGTTTACAGTTGCACCTTCCGGGGGCTTTTTTCCTAACATATTGGCCAAAATTGAACTAAAGACGGCCTTTGCGGCGGATTGTCGGCTAGAAGCCAGTCGAATGGCATCCAGAGTTTCTTCGTCAGTGATGGGCATTAGTAACGAAACACCAGAATCCCCGCTCCCTAAAAGAAGAACTTGTGTACCTAACTCAACAATGTACAGAGTTTTGTTTCCTGACAAAACGTGAGTATGCAGAACTTTGATCGGATCCTCAGGACTATTGCCGCGTCGTGATAACTTTTTGAGAAACCAAAGGAACCCTACCACAAGGCCGATAACTAAAGCCAGAACAACTACCATGCGGACAAAATCCCAAATCGTCAATTCCGCAGGTGCTGGTGTCGTTGAGGTTGTATTTTCAGGAATTTTAATATCTTTTTCATTTACAAGCCCAGGCGTGCTCAACGTTGGAGTTTGTGACGTCTTAGGTTGAACCGAAGAGGGTGTAGCGGGGGCGACTTTTTGAGCCGTTAAAGACAACGTGGTAAAAAAACACAACAACAACAGAAGAATTTTCATGGATTATCTCCCAAACGCCAATCGCGGGCTAAGGCTTTAGCTTGGGCCCATTCACGACGAGCCTGTTCACGTCGTCCCAGAGCCCAAAGAACTCTGGCATGAGCTTGCAACACAGCCGGGGTGCGATGCAAGGCTAAGGCATGATTCAGTGCCCCTAAGGCTGCTGGGTAACGATGCAGTCGTTCTAAATATTCCCCATAATCAGCCCAAACGATACTTTGACGAGGATAGCGCCGAACCGCTTGCTGATAAAACCACAAAGCTTGGTAGACCTGATGATTTTGAGCCGCCAACTTGGCTTGCACGAGAGGGTAATGAAAATCCGCAGGCCAGGTTCTTGTTGTCAGGACGATCAC
>JAJXWL010000241.1 GCA_021781625.1 bacterium | reverse complement strand
CCCGCTGTGCTGTTGACCGCCTCAGGGGCCTTTTTCCTGACGGCGCTAGGTATAGTTCTGAAACGACTGGGACAACGGGAGAAAACCCAACGACCGGTTCTTCAGAAGCCCCTCCCTAAAGCGGCACCACAACCCGTACCTGAGCCTGTACCCGCAGAGCAGCCCGAGTCGTCCGTCGAAGTGCAACCCGAGTCGTCCGTTGAAGTGCAACCCGAGTCGCCACCTTTGGCCACGCCCCCCCTTAACGTTGAAGAGTCCACAGAGAACGCAGAAGAGTCCGTAGAGGTTGATTCTCCTCCAGAAGTTCCGACCACCAGCAATTTAGAAACCTGGGGCGAGAACCTGGACTCAGTGATACGTGAAGCGATTATCGAACCAGCCGAAAAACGCCGCTTTTTAGTCATTGGCTGTGGTACTGGGGAGTTAGCCTGGCGGGTTGCCATGGTGGCTCTATCGGCTCAGCAAAAGCAAAGAACAGACTTCCGCGTCCGAGCCACCGACCCCTTTGCCGTCCGTTTAGAAGCCGCCCGCGAAGGTGTTTACCATGAGCATCAGCTTGCCTCTCTCCCGGAACCATTGAAACAGACCTACCTTTTACGTTCCCGAGACGAAGACCACCATCTCGTTCGGATCAGCGATACCGTGCGCCCTTACGTTGAGTTTGACCAGGCAGATTATGAAGCTGGACGGCTCTTTTTTTACAAAACCGCCGATGTGACGATCTTAAATCAATCCCTAGAAGGACTCAGCCTCGACAGCCAACGGCAAATCTTAGAAAATATTGTCGATGATTTGGTTCCCAAAGGGGCCCTAGTCGTGCTCACAGAGCTCGACCGGAGTGTTTTGCCCGAGACTTTACGGCGCACTGGTGATCACGTCTTCCGCCGGAGTTAAGCCAGAACAATGTCAGACGAACGCCCCCTCATCGTCCAAAGTGACCACAGTTTACTCCTTGAGGTCCATCACCCTGCCTTTGAAGCGGCACGGGACGAGATTTCCCCCTTTGCCGAATTAGAAAAATCTCCGGAACATATTCATAGCTACCGCATGACCCCCCTCTCGTTGTGGAATGCGGCGGCGGCAGGGCTGAGCCTGGAAGCCGTACTCGAAACCCTCACGCGGAGATCCCGCTACCCGGTCCCCGAAAATGTTCAGTTTTATATTCGCGAAACCCTGGGACGTTGGGGACAAATTCGTTTAGTCCCCACCCCGCGCGACGATGTGTTCGCGCTGGAAGTGGAATCTGAGATTTTGCGAAAGGAAATTCTTTCGCACCGTACCCTCAGTGCTTTGCTGGGCGTCTACGAGGGGAAGATCGTCATCAGCCTGACCTCTCGGGGAACCTTCAAGCAAGAAATGATCCGTTTGGGCTATCCCGTGCAAGATTTGGTCCCCTTACGACCTGGAGACCCCTTGGAAGTGAGCCTCAAGCCCTTCACCGCCGAGGGACGAGAGTTTCAACTTCGAGACTATCAAAAAGACGCAGTAGCCGCGTTATTAGGGGATGGTCGACCTGGTTTAGGATATGGCACCATTGTTTTGCCCTGTGGGTCAGGTAAAACCGTTGTCGGGCTTGAAACGATCGCTCAGCTAAAAACCAAAACTCTCGTTTTAACCACCAATGTCGCGGCGGTACACCAATGGCGCGATGAATTGTTAGAGAAAACCACCCTGACGCCCGAACAGATTGGTGAGTATACCGGTGACTGCAAGGTCGTGTCGGATGTGACCGTGGCGACCTATCAGGTTCTGATTTGGCGCGAAAACAAGCAAGCCGAGTACCCGCATTTTTCGATTTTCCGAGAACACGCCTGGGGCCTTGTCATCTATGATGAAGTGCATTTGCTCCCTGCCCCCGTGTTTCGCGTGACTGCCGAATTGCAAGCGGTCAGACGCTTGGGCTTAACCGCCACCCTCGTCCGAGAAGATGGGGCCGAGGCCGATGTCTTTTCGTTGGTTGGTCCCAAGCGCTTTGACGTCCCGTGGAAGATTTTGGAAGCCCGTGGCTGGATAGCCAAAGCTTTTTGTACCGAGATACGGGTTGACCTACCCAGTCACTTACAAATTCCGTACGCTGTGGCGAACTCGAGGGAGAAATTCCGCCTTGCCAGCGAAAATCCTCTCAAACTAGAAATTGTTCGGGAACTCATTGCTAACCACCGCGAAGATGCCATCCTCGTCATCGGCCAATACCTAGAACAGTTGCAAACTTTAGCTCGAGCCCTCGAGGCCCCGCTCATTACCGGCAGTATCCCCAATGCGAAGCGTGAACAGCTGTACCAGGAGTTTCGTGACGGTCGAATTCGTGTTTTAGTGGTGTCCAAGGTGGCCAATTTTGCCATCAACTTACCGGACGCCTCGATGGCCATCCAAGTTTCGGGCAGTTTTGGGTCACGACAAGAAGAAGCCCAACGGTTGGGGAGAATTTTACGGCCCAAGGAACGAAATGCCTGGTTTTATACCATCATCAGTCGTTCCACGGTCGAAGAAGACTTTTCGGCCCACCGGCAAAAGTTTTTAACCGAACAAGGGTATAAGTACACCATCGATTTGTGGAACGAAAAGGAACTAACGGTGCTGGGAACGCCGGTCTAAGTCGATACCAGCTCTTTTCAGGCCATGCTTCCAGAGGTTGAGAAAAATGATAATCAGGGACACCACAATACCTAGGCCAATCAGTTCGAGAAGACTTCCTGCCAGAGCGCGGTTTTTAGCCAAACCGTGAAAAAGCGGTAACTGCCATAGGTACCGTAAGCCCACTATAGCTCCTAAACCAGCACCAACAGCCAAAGGAACACTGGTGAGCAATTCCAGAATAATCCAGAAAATTTTGGGGAGGGGCTTTTTATCCTTCTTCATGTCGAAACAGTCTATGCCGAAGCCTTACCTCAAGAAAAGCCCCTCAGGAGCACAGCCCCCTTTTAATTTGCTGACTTTAAGCATAAAATAAGAATTTGTATGAACCG
>JAJXWL010000240.1 GCA_021781625.1 bacterium | reverse complement strand
CTTCTACACTGTGATCACGATCGCGAAAGCTGGAGACCACATTGTGTCGGCGTCGAACCTGTACGGCGGTACTTACACCATGTTTGAAGCCATTTTGCCGGATTTGGGAATCACCACCTCCTTTGTCGATGTGCGTGACCCCTCGAGCTTTGAAAAAGCTATCCGCCCCAATACGAAGTTGCTGTACGTCGAAACGATCGGCAACCCAGCTTTGGATGTGGCCGATATCGAAGCCATTGCCAAGGTAGCTCACGCTCATGGCCTTCCCTTAGTTGTGGATGCCACCTTTACAACCCCGTATTTGTTGAAGACCATCGAACATGGGGCCGATATCGTGGTTCAGTCCTTAACGAAATGGATTGGCGGGCATGGAACTGCCATTGGCGGTATCGTAACGGATTCCGGTAAGTTTGATTGGTCTGATAAGAAGTTTGAATTGTTCAATCGACCCGACCCCAATTACCATGGTCTACGTTGGGCCGTGGATTTACCCCCCGAGCTTCGTTCTATTGCTTTTGCTCTACGTTTTAGAACAGTCCCATTAAGAAATCTGGGCGCCAGCTTAACTCCTGATAGTGCTTGGATTTTCTTACAGGGTTTAGAAACTCTCGATTTGCGCATGCCTCGCCACTGCGAAAACTCGCAAAAAGTGGCTGAGTTCCTTCAGAAACATCCCAAGGTAGCTTGGGTTCGTTACCCTGGTTTGCCCTCAGACCCCGCCCATGCCACGGCGAAAAAATACCTCAAGAAGGGGTTTGGCAGCGTTGTGGTCTTTGGTGTCAAGTCTGGTCGGGACGGTGGGGCCCAATTCATCGATAACTTAAAACTGTTTTCTCACCTGGCCAACGTCGGCGATGCGAAATCTTTAGCGCTTCATCCGGCGACCACCTCACACTCTCAAATGACCGAAGAGCAACAAAGGGCTAGTGGGTTGACCCCGGACTTGGTTAGGCTTTCCGTGGGCTTAGAAAATATCGATGATATTTTGGCCGATTTGGACCAAGCCCTGTCCCATAGCTGATTGTTTTGGACTTGAGTTAACCCCGGGTTTGCCCGGGGGCTAGTCCTCAGCAATTATCGCTGTGTTTCAGGAATTTTATCGTCGAAAAGATGTCGTAAAATCGTCGAAAAAAATTCGTAAAATCGTCGAGAAAATGTCGTAAAATCATCGAGAAAATTTCGAATTTACAGCTAAAATGAATTTCGAAGGTCACGAGGTCTCAACGTGAAGTCAAAAGCTTCTCAGCGGGGGGGCTTTTTGAGGGACCGCGAAAAATACCGGGCTTTATCAAACAAAGAAATCACCATGATGAAACCGGCTGTAATTTCGGTACCTTGGAGAAAAACCGAGCCGGCAAGGCCATGCCAGCGAAGAAAAACCATGATTTCTAAGGCATAAAGCACCATAAGGGCAAATAAACTGGCTTTACCTAACCAGGTCGTCTCTAAAAGTGGCTTCTTAGCGCGCCAAAACAAGAGTAGGCTACCGACAATTTGAAAGATAAGCCGGACTAACACAAGCGCTAACAACCAAGTCGGAAGAACACCCGAAATTCCTAGAATCAGGGTAAGGGTCATTAGGATGATGTAATCACTCGACGAGTCAATGAGTTGACCGAGACGAGACCCCCAGTTGAAGGTTCGAGCTAAAAACCCATCGGCTAGATCTGTTAAAAATACCACCGTGATAAAAATGACAAGAGGCCAGGCTAGGTCATGCCGGTCGCGAGCCAGCAAAAAAAGTACAGTGAGCGCGGGGAGGGACGAGAGCCGGAAGAGGGTCAAAATGTTGGGCCAGCCCAAGTCGGTCAGCGGTGTGCCGTCAAGTTTTGTGAAAAGTGCTCTAAAGCGCAACAAAACCACCCAGACGATGCCATGCCAAGCCCAGACGGCAGGAACAAAGATTTCGTTACCTGGAGCTCCCAAGCGGTAGCACGTCGAAAGAAAAAGGAATATTAGCGTTTGCAAGAGCCCAAGGCCAATCCAGGTGAGACCTAGCTTACGCTCAAACTTCGACAGCGACATGCCTTTGAACATACCTTTACGGGCCGTGAGTTGACAAGGGGCTTTCGCGATATTAGTCTTGGCCCATGAACCTGGCCAACCGCATTACCATGTTCCGGATTTTTCTTGCGCCTGTTGTTTTAATTGTTTTTGAAGCTATTCTTGCTTTTCCTCCTTATCAACTGCCTCTGCTGATCTCTTTAGCTGTGATTTTTGTTGTTTCTGAATTTTCTGACGTTTTGGATGGCTTAGTTGCCCGACGTTTGGGACAGACCAGCAGTATCGGTAAGTTGCTTGATCCCTTCTCGGATGTTGTCTCACGGCTGACGGTGTTTTTATGCCTCTTGATGGTAGGTATAGCCCCCTGGTGGGCTTTTGCCGTAATCCTTTACCGAGAATTGGGAATGACCTTCCTCAGAATGGTGATGGTGTTGCAAGGCCGCGTTCAAGCGGCCTCTGTATGGGGAAAACTCAAAGCCTGGGTGTACTTCTTTACCTCGTTGTCCGGTTTAGGTCAATTTTTTGCTCTGAAGCTTTTCCCCGCAGTGTCCTTTTCTCTTTGGAATCTGATTACCCAGGTGCTGTTTGCCTTAGCCGCAGCGGCGGCCGTGTTGAGCTTTATACCGTATTGGCGCACTTTTCGTCGGAGGTCGTCATGAAGGGGCATGTCTGGGTTTCGGGAGAATTGTCGCTAGAAAGCATAGCCGCCCGTTTGGCTTCCTTAGAAGAAACCCTGATCTACAAACTTTTGGACCGGTCTCAGTTTTTGCGAAATAAAGGGGCTTACGAACCGGGAAAGAGCCAGTTCCTTCCTCCAGAACCGGTAAGTTTGCTCGAACTGCGGCTATTACACCAAGAAAAGCTAGATGCGACGTTTGGCCGGTATCAAATTCCCGAAGAACGCCCCTTTTACTCGGGGCTCCCTGAACCCAGACGACGCTTGGGGGTGACCCAGTCCCAGCTTAAAATCACCGATTACGATGTCATCAACGTTTCGGGCAG
>JAJXWL010000239.1 GCA_021781625.1 bacterium | reverse complement strand
GCTCAGCTCTGGGTCAGTTCTGGGGACGGCTGGGTTGTTTTAACTATGGCTGTTGTTTCGGGAGGTGCACTCAACCCAACCAGGGGGTACCCTATTCTCATTCTGACGCCAAGGTTCTTCGTCTACGGCCTGAGTTGTCGGGTCGGTCTTTACATCCCGTTCAACTGTACACCGCGTACGCCAATTTGCTCGTCTTTCTTTTAGCCAGCCTTTTTCAACCCTGGCGGTTACCTGCTGGCGTATTGGCCTTGATTCTGCTGGCTGTGCACGGGGTTCTACGCATCGTTTTAGAAAACTTTCGCGAGGATATTTACTTCCAAGGCAAACGCAATCGCTTAACCTGGCGTGCCGCTTTAGCCAGCATTCTCCTCGCCGGTGGACTCGCCCTTCTGGGCCCCTTCTTGTCTTCAGGCTTCTGGCAAATTCTCCCTCCTTCGGTAGCGGTTTATACCAGCCTCTTTTCTTCGGGACAAAGTCTAGGGTGGGGACAAGAGTTTTGGGCTGTGGGCTTAGCGGGTCTTTTGGCTTTTTGCGGCTATGGCATTCACGGACGAAAGTTAGGCTACTTTCCAGGTGCCAAGGACTTTTCATGAAAGAGGTCTTAATTGTGGGCGCAGGTCCTTATGGTGTGGGCCTGGCCAACGTCCTTCAAGCCTCTGGCGTTGATTTTGCCCTTTATGGACGTCCTTTCGAGCTGTGGAAAGAGCATACCTTTACCGGCCAAGACCTGCGATCGGATGCTCATACCAGCGAGATTTATGACCCCCAGCAGAGCTTTGACTTTAAAAGTTATGTTCACCGTACAAACCCGGAACGAGCCGCCGACATTCTGAAAGGACGTATCCCCACCCCTGTCTTTCAAAGCTATTTGACGTTCGTCCAAGAAAACCTCCCCTATCCTATTCACTCGCTGTTTTTGAAAAACCTCACCCCGATTCCTCAGGGCTTTGCTGCCACTTTTGAAGACGGCTCCACCGTAACCGCTCACCGAGTTGTTTTGGCTACGGGGATTCAAGATCACGCATGGTTACCGGAGGATTTACAAGCTTTAGGGCCCGACTGTGTGATTCACAGTTGGAACACCAAAGAGCTCGAGGCCTTACGGGGTAAAAAAATTCTTGTTGTGGGAGCCGGACAAGCCGCCGCCGAAAGTGTGGCAAATCTCAAACAAGCTAACAGTGTCTCGTGGCTGGTTCCTCACGAGCCGATTTTTTATTCGGAGCCTCTCAACCTGCCGGTGCCCGTTTTCAAAATGATCTTGAAGTTGTCACCAGTCTTTTTTCATTTACCCTTGTGGGCAAAAACCCTTTGGGGCCGCCAGTATGTGCTTCCTACCATTACTCCCGATCACCGCTCTCTTTGGAGCAATCCCGATATTCCCAAATTCTCTGGCAAAACTCACACCTGGGGCTTTAAGCGTCAGGGCTCCCAGATTGTTACCAAAACAGGCGAAAGCTTTGATCAAATTGTGGCCTGCACAGGTTACAGATTTCACCTAGCGAATTTCGGTTTTCTTGCTGGGGCTCTGCAGAACAGCCTAAAACAACGAAACGGGATTCCCCTCCTCAATCGCAATTTTGAATCCAGTGTTGCGGGGTTGCATTTTGTGGGTGGCATTGCGGAACCTACTTTTGGACCTGCCCAACGGTTCATGATGGGGTCAGTCCATGCCGCTCGTCGCCTAGGAAAAGTTCTACGAAACCGACACGGGGCCCCATGAGTACCGCTCTTCGCCTTGAAACCATCACGGGCTTGGCACCCTTCCCGGTAATTCTTGCCCGCATGGACCTTTTGCCCTTCGGAGGCGGGAGCAAAATCCCCCGCTTTTCTGCTTGGCTTGACCAGCACCCTTATGCCAAAAGGTTGGCACTTCTTTCTGACCCGGGGTCTCATAGCTTTGTTTCTTTAGCCAGGCTTCTTAAAGATCGCAACCTTTCGGCAACCTTTTTTGAACGCAAGGTGCCCTTGAATCCCTATACTCAAGCCAATAGAAATTGCTACCTCGACAATCCTGCTATTCAAGTCCGCTCGTTAAGAAACGCGGCCACTGGCATGGTATTGTTGTCCACCTTCTTTGATAAACAAACGGTGTGGTTGGGTCCCGGTGGCTATGTTAAAGGATATGGCCAAGTCTACGAAACGTTTTGGCATCAAGCCGAGCTCCATCTGAAAGCCTTGGGCTTAAACCAGGCCACACATTTACTGGCGGTTGCTTCGGCCAACACGCTCGACTCCTTGCTAACCTATTACCTTAACGCTGGGACACAACCAAGTGTTGCCGGAGTTTTAACCGGGACCCCCCACTTACGGGGTTGGCTAAGACGGCGCTTTAAAGCCGTTCGTTCTGTGCAGTTTTTCGTGCCTCAGCAACTCACGTGGGACCAATACCAACAAGCCTCTCAGCTGTTCTGGAAAAAATCTGGCGTGTGGTTGGACCCCCTGCACACCATCCAGTTAAGTGAACTTCTACCGCGTTTACCACCCACCACCTCAGCCGCCGTTTTGTGGGTGACTTGTCCGAATTTCAGCAACCCTGTGACACCTGTTTAGCGCAGATCCCTGGCAAGCCGAATCCCCGTAAACTGCCAAGCGGCCCACGACGGAAAAAAGTTACGGTAGGTTACCCTCAAATGGTCAACCGGGCTGACGCATGAACCCCCGCGTAACACGTATTGATTCACCATAAATTTGCCGTTGTATTCCCCCACTGCGCCTTCGGCTGTCTGAAAGCCTGGATAGGGGGCGTACGAAGATGAGGTCCAAACCCAGGTGTTTCCCAAAAAATTGCCAAGCGGTTTGTGGCTCTCGGCACCTTCAGCCGTAGGATGAAACACCCCACGGTCAGCAAAGTGGCCTTCTTGCTCGTACTGAGCCCCTACCGTTTCCCACTCAAACTCGCTAGGAAGCCTCACCCCGGCCCAACGCGCAAAAGCCTCGGCTTCAAAATAGCTTACATGGACAGCCGGCCTCTCGGAGTCTAACGGAACAAGACCCGCTAAGGTAAATTCGA
>JAJXWL010000026.1 GCA_021781625.1 bacterium | reverse complement strand
TCCCAGCGATCGAAGCCAGGAGACCTGAAAGCATCCCCAAGGATAAAAATTGCCAGGTTATGATCGACGGTGGTGTTCCTGTAGCTTTTAGGATGGCAATTTCTCCCTGGCGTTCTAACACTAAGGTCACCATCGATGTAGAAATATTTACAGAAGCTACCAGCAATATTAGGGCGGTGATGAGCGCCAGTAAAGCTCGTGTTGTTTGATAGTTTAAAAGTTGGGATTTCGCTAATTGGGTCCACGGAGCAACAATATAGTTATTCCCTGCGGCGACACCTAAGGCCTGAGTGGCTTGGTCGAGATGGTGATAAGGATCAGGGATTTTTACCCCCCAATAAGTAGGGGTTTGCGGTCCGGGTAAGAGTTGAACTGCCGTTTCATAAGGGACAAACACCCAGAGTTTATCTAATTCTTGGTAACCAATACTGACTAAGGCTCGAACGGTGAGCGTCGTGATTCGGGGAATCGTGGGGGTCCCGTTGTTCATTTGAGAGGTGAGCAACTTAATTTGGTCACCTGGTTGTACCCCTAGTTTATGGGCAATTTCATCGCCCAACCAAATCGAATGCGCATCGGGAAAGTTTAGTGTCCCTTTTTGAGCGGTTAAATATCGGCGAACACCGGGGTCTTTTATCCAAGTAGGGTCAACTCCGCGAATATCTACGCCTGTGCGAGCGTGTTCAGTAAAGGCTAAGGCAAAGCCGTCGCGTTCCGGCCAGGCGTGAGCTCCGGGATACGAGGCGTCTAAACGTTGACGCATGTTTTGAAGTTCTAATGCCGAGGGGGGGGTAAGGGAGGAAAAAGGCCAAACTTGTAAGTGGTAAATGGCAACTTCGAGAGTTCGGGCCATAATCCCCTCAATCATCCCATCGGCAATTGAAAAAACCACCACCAAGGGCATTAACCCTAGGGCCATTGCCAAGGCACTGGACAAAAGAAATTTCGTCCTACCTTGAAAAGCTCCCTGAAAGACTCGAAAACCTAACTTCCACCCCGCCCTCCACCGCCAGCTCATGGTTTTTCCTCGGGAACCAAGGTGCCGGCTGTTAACCGCCAAGCCTGCTGACAGCGTCGGGCAAAGACATGGTCATGGGTCACTAGAAGTAAGGTTTTTTTAGTCTGAGAGACCAAGTTTAATAAGAGTTCTTGGACATGAAGGGAATTGCGCTCGTCTAAATTTCCTGTGGGTTCATCCGCTAAAAGTAACGGGGGGTCATTGATCAAAGCTCGTGCTAAGGCAACGCGTTGACGTTCCCCCCCCGAAAGGATACCTGGGTAATCCAAGGAACGTTTCTCCATACCAACTTGAGCCAACAAGTCTCGAGCTCGTACTTGAGCAATTTTCTTGGATTCACCAGCCAACCACGCCGGCATCCAAACATTTTCTGCAACGCTAAACTCTTTTAAAAGAAAGTGAAATTGAAAGATGATGCCGACTGTTTTGGCGCGAAACTGAGACAGTTCTTTTTCTTTTAACTGAGACACAGCCTGTCCGGCTACGAAAATTGTTCCGCTGGTGGGACGGTCTAAGGCCGCCGCCAAGTGGAGCAAGGTGCTTTTCCCAGCACCAGATTCCCCTGTGATGGACGCCGAGACTTGGGGCGAAAGGCTCCAGTTTAACCCTTTTAAAATGGGCAATTCTTCGCTTTGCCCTGTAAAGGTTTTATCTACAGAGCGGTATTCTAAAAGAGGTGGCGTTGTCAGGGTTGGAGAGTGAGTTACAGAGTCGCTCATTCGTTTTTTAAGACCTCCGAGGGAACGATCTTGGTGACGCGAGAAGAGGCTAGCCAGGAGGCCAGCGCTGCAGAGACAATGGCAAAGCCAGCGATAAGGGCTACCTCTTGGGGGATAACCCGGGCTGGAATGGAGGGTAAATAGAAAGCTTCGCGAGAAAACAAGGTGACACCTCCACCTGAAAAGGCTTTTAACAAGGTATTGAGCAGGTCTTGTAAGGTTGTTAAAACGTGAGAAATGGAATGGGCAACGAGTATACCCAAGACAGTCCCTAAGACAGCCCCTAAGATTCCCACCCCCAAACCTTCCCAGGCAAAAACTTTCCGAATTCGCTGAACATCTAGTCCTAAAGCCTGCCACACAGCAATCTCTTCGGTATGTTCCTGAACCGTACGGCGTTGACTTTGAAAAACGTTCACACCGACGACTAAAAATACAAGGCCGACCAAAAACATCATGGCTGTTTTTTCTGTTTTCAAGGCACCAAAAAAAGCGGCATTAAAGGTTCGCCAGCTTGTAAACTCGGCTAAGGGTGCCCCTGCGGTTTTGGCAATGAGCTTCATCATGGCCTGGTCATCATCTTCGTGAATCAACTTAAAGCCAATCTTTTCCTCTTGGGGAGACGTGAGACCCGCGAGAGCTGTCTCTCGTGTGACAAAGAGCCAACCGACATCAATTTCGTAATATCCGGTTCGAAAGATTCCCCCCACTGTTAAAGTCGTATAAATGGGACGAAATATGGAAAAATGTGGATTTTGAAGCGCGAGGACCCTGAGGGTATCCCCTAGCCCCACACCTAAGGTTCTAGCTAACTCTTCTCCAATCAGAACCTGTCCTTTGCCAGGTACCGCTGAACCAGCCAAAACGGTCAAGTGATGAGCAAATTGAGGGTCCCTTTTCCAGGCTAACGGTGAGAGTCCTCTGAGAATGGCAGGCCGGGCATCTCCCCCAGAGCCGTAGACCAAGGTTTGAGTTTCTGTATAGGGTTCTACAGCCCGAACTCCTGGCAGGGTTCGCAAACGTTGCAAAACTGATTCAGGAACTGGTTGAGGTGGGGTCCACTGCAGATGGTAAGACGAGACTTCGAGAATACTCTCGATAAAGGTCAATTGAAACCCATTCATGACCGCCAGTACCGCATTTAACGTCAAAACACCTACCATTAACCCCAAGACGGACATGAGGGGAGCAGACCAGCCTCGTTCTCGTCGTTTAGAACGTAAATACCTTGTAGAAAGAAACAACAAACCGCGAAATTTCATGGAGAGTCCTTCAGCGTACGAACCAAATTCCCATCTAAGTAAAACAAAGTTTCGACGGTACGACCATTTTCCCAAAGTTTTTCCCAGATTTTGGTGCCTTGTAAATACTGGACTTCTTTTTGGATATCACTGCCTTTCCAGACGGTTTGGCTTTGTAAAACTCCATCTTTCCAGGTCGTCACAACCTTTCCGGTTGGAGTCCATTCTGTTTTGATTTCATCGAGGATATCGTGTACCTGCTGAGTTTGCAGGATCAAGCGACCTTGTTGATCATAAATCCAAGTTTTGACCCGTTGAGTTTTGTCGGGAAGTTCCAGGGTTTCGCGGGTCAAACGTCCAGACGTATCGTACTCTTTTACCCTTTGTTGACCATTCACCGTTTGAGTTTCCGTTTGTCCCTGAGTTGTCGTGGTCCAAATTTTTTCTTGACTTTGTCCTGACGCATCCGTATCGGTTTCAAGGAGGGTTTTTCCCAGATCGACTCGCTGAATACTGCGCCCTTGAAAGAGTTCTGTGTCTGCGATTGGTCCCGAATCCCCATTTGTCCAAACCGTATACCCTAAAATGACACCATCCAAGGCCCGGCGAACTAAACGGCGAAGACGTCCATCGGGGGCATAAGTAAGCGTATCTTCGTATAAAAAGCGTCCTTGAGGGGTGGTGACGGTCTGTCCTTTCAGACGATTCCCTTCCCAAAGCAACTTATGCTGAAGAGTTTCCTGTCCTTGGCGGTATTCCTGGAGCTCCGTCAAATGATGGGATGTAGGATCATACAAGCGAACCTCAAAAACCTCATGACTCAGGTAAGTGTCCACTTCCGTTTCTTGGTGATTTCGATCGTAGACTCGCCGGATCACCCGTTGTTCTTTTCGACCTTTCCACAGAGTTTCCCACTTTTCCTGGCCGACATCTCGAACCGCTAAGGTCCAAGGAAAAGAAGCTTGATCGTACCAGGAACAGGTTTGTAAAGGTGTACCCAGAGAATCCGAAACCCACCAAGACCAAGCAGATGGCGTTGAAAGGTAAGGAATTTTCACAGGCTCAGCACTTCCTACACCAACCTGAAATAGAAGGAAAACTATGCACCAGGGGTAAGCTCTGAGAAAAGAATTTCTTGGGTTATCACCAATCACTTGGCCCCCAAAAGTCCCTCAACAAATTGTTCTTTGTCAAAGACTTCTAAATTCGGCAACTTTTCTCCGGTTCCCCAAAAGAAAAAAGGTAAACCCAATTCTTGACAGATGGACAAAGCGATACCACCTTTCCCCGAGGAATCGTACTTAGACAAAATTAAGCCATCCAACCCCACCGCTTCGTGAAAAACTTTGGCTTGTTGAAAGGCATTTTGCCCAGTGGTGGCATCAATGACGAGGATCTTTTGAATCAACCCATCACCGATACGACTATGAGCGATTTTTAAAACCTTTTGAAGTTCGCGGACCAGATTTTCTTTGGTATGCATACGCCCCGCAGTATCTGCGAGTACTACCTTATCCCCTTGTGCCCGCGCGCTTTCTAAGGTGTCATACAGGACTGCTCCTGGGTCAGCCCCCTGCCCTTGCCCGACAACCCTCATCTGGAGCTTTGTCCCATGAAGTTGGATTTGCTGAACCGCAGCCGCTCGAAAGGTGTCTCCCGCCGCTAAGACCACCGGTCCTTTGTGTTCTTGTTCCAAACGATAGGCCAATTTTGCAATCGAGGTCGTTTTTCCCACACCATTTACCCCTAAAAAAAGGTAGAGGTTAAGGGTTTGTGGGTCATAGGGCAATTCTTTTGTCTTTAAGGTCTCTTTGAGCAAATTCTTGAGGAGATCTCGCAAATCTTCGGGGGATTTAACCCGTTCTTTGGCCAGTGTCTTGAGGCGTTCGCTCATTTGTTTAGCCGTTTTATAGCCTAAATCCGCCTCAATGAGGATGTCTTCTAACTCCTCCAAAAGCTCCGCGTGGGGGGTGAAAAACAGGTTTTTGAGGCGTTGAAAGAGGCTTAAGGCCATGCAATCTCCAAAACTATTGGGTTTCCGCCACGTGAATATACGCGGAGAGCTCCATCATCATCCAGACAAAAACACCAGAGGTCAAGACCAAACCTCCGTAGGCCCCATAACGGAAATTCTGTGCCCATTGGTAGGCTTGACTGTAGTTATCGTAGATAGAAGGAATAGGATTTAACGCATAAGCACTAGCATACTGGTTGGTCAGATTCGTCCATTGGTCAGAAAATGCTCGAGCCAAAATGGTAGAGGTCAAAGAAAAAGAAAAAACCGCTAAGGATAAATAAAATTGATCCTTAGCCTTCTGCAAGTCTGGTTTGGGGTGTTCGGGCATCAGAAGAAAGCTGAGGTCTTTTTGACCTGGCGACAGGGCAACCGTAATGGATTCATAATGCTCAAGCTGAATTTGTAAATGCTCTTTTTCCGTTGGAGGGGGCACTTTGAGAGGAGTTTTCCCTACCCACTGGCTATCGATCCAGACATCAGCACCTTCTGGTGTGGTTTCAATATTTACCGGAGCTTCTTTCGATGGTTTAAGGGACCAGGTTAAGCTGGTTTGCTGGTTGGCTGGCAAGGTTATCGTTTTCTTTTCCGTGAGATACCCAGGAGCTTCCACCTGAATGGTGACTGGTCCAGGAGAAATATCTTGAAGAACAAGGGGGTTGCCGTAGCTTTTGCCATTAACGCGGTAAAGGGCATTTTCCGGCTTGGTATGCAAGGTCAAGGAAGCCCAAGCCCTCCCAAGAAAAATCGTTTGAAAGGCATTGTGGGCTTTTTCTAAGCGGTCATGTATTTCGTCTGGAAGAAAACTATCTTTCCAAACCATAAGGTTGCGATTTTCTAAACGGCTCCATAAGCCTAGCTCTAAATGCCATATTTTTCCTTTCGAGTTAAGGGTTCCCCAAAACAGGAGATCTGTGTTTAAAGTTTGTGCCATGTCGGCAGGCGTTCCCGCTTTGACTAGGGAAACCTCGGTACCATCCGTAGGTCCGCCAAAGGTTAATGGCAGGGGGTTTACCAGGGGAATAAGTTGGGGCTGTAAGCGAAATTGTCGCCAAAGCTCGCTTTCATCGCGCCACCCCTGAATCGACGTCGTACTGGGTTCTACACTGTTGGTGATCTGAGCTTCAGCGACTTGGTTTCGATAATCCGTAATGGTTTTATCGAGCGCAACCCTAGCTTTCGTTAAAATGGAATTCTGAAGCAAGTGAATTTCATCAGAATTGAGAAAACGAGTTTGTGTTTGAGGCCAAGTTTGCAAAAACTCTCTGGCCATAGCATCCCGTAGTGATTGTCCATCCGTGGTACCTTGAGGATTTTGCCACTGAGCGCAAGCCCAGGTCCAAGCGGTGGGCAAATACGATTGCCAGTCTGAAGGCCAGGTCAACTCTTGGGCTGGCAAAGCAGACAGAGCGGTCGTAAAAACTACGACGACCGCTAGGGACTTAAAGATCGTCGGCATCCTCTTCAGGAACAAAAGCCTTATTCTCCCACGAAAAACGCATGTATTCTTCAATAAAATCATCGATTTCGCCGTCCATGACCGCTTGAATATTGCCCGTTTCGTGCTTGTTGCGATGATCCTTAACCAAGGTATACGGTTGAAAAACATAGGACCGAATTTGAGAACCCCATTCGATCGCTTTTTTATCCGCTGAATACTTAGCCATTTCTTTATCTTTTTCAGCACGGTAATACTCATACAGACGGGACTTCAGCATCGACATGGCCGTTGCCTTATTTTTAAACTGTGACCTTTCGTTTTGACATTGTACCACGATCCCGGTGGGATAGTGGGTAATTCGAATCGCGGAATCGGTTTTATTGACGTGCTGTCCCCCCGCACCTTGAGCCCGAAAGGTGTCAATGCGGATGTCGTCGTCTTTAATGTCGACCTCAATGGAATCGTCGAGCACCGGATGCGTCGCGATAGAAGCGAACGAGGTGTGTCGTCTTGCCGCCGCATCAAAAGGAGAAATTCGAACCAGGCGATGGACACCATTTTCATTCTTCAAGTACCCGTAGGCAAATTCTCCAGTAATCTGAAGAGTGGCGGATTTGACTCCGCCTTCCGCTTCTAAAAGATCGACAACTTCGACTTTAAATTTTCTCCGTTCAGCCCAGCGGGTATACATGCGTAATAACATGGACGCCCAATCGCAGGCTTCTGTCCCGCCCGCTCCAGCGTGAATTTCTAAAAAGGTATCCATTCGATCGGCTTCGTCCGACAGCAATTCCAATACGCGCAATTCATTATATTGATGATCAATGGTACTGAGTTGAGATACGACTTCGGGTTCGAGACTCTGGTCTTTTTCAGAAAGAGCTAACCCAAACAACTCTTCTAGATCGGTAATTTCACGAACCAAAGACTCCCAAGGATCAAGTCGAGCTCTAAGCCGCTTGAGACCGCTCATGACTTTTTGAGCTTCAGAGGGGGAGTTCCAGAACTCAGGGTTGTCTGTTAGTTTTTCTTGGTCTTCAATTTGTTGACGGAGGTTGTCCGGGTCAAAGACGCCTCCAGGTGTCGAGAATTTGTGTTTTGAGATTATAGAGTTGAGTTTGATGATCTTCGAGCATGGGATTCTCCTAAGTTTTTAACAACATTCGCTTCCAGCGTTTTTCTTCTAAGGCGGTCACGACTAAAGTATCCTCGACTGGGTACTGGTAAAAGCGAAGGGAATCGTAATGATCGGTCATCCTATCAAGTTCCAGCTTCAGCCGGGCCAGGTTTTTGTCGTTAAGCGTGTTCGTTTCGTACAGGTTTCGTTGAACTTTCCGAAAGCCGTATTCCTGCAGAAGGCGGTCGGCTTTGATTCTGGTGTCTTCGTTGCCAAAATCGCAGGCAAGGGCTATGAACATGAGTTAATTTATGCTGTAAGATAAATCCTGTCAAAGGGGAGGTTGTCATGTGTACAGTGCAGAAGTTGGTTTTCCTGGGAGTGTTAAGTCTGTTTCTTTCCGGATCCCTAGTCGCTCAAAATCTACTTTTTGCTGAACAAGTGGATTCTCGGCCCTTCTCTCTTCCTTGGAGGGGCTGGATTAGTGATCCTGTTACGGGAGAACAACTGCATTTACCGCAGAACCCCCTGCCAGTCAAACCTCTAACTCCCCAATCTCAACAAGAACTGGCACCTTTTCAAGGAATTCTTCAAATTCCTCTACCTGAACCATCATTTTTAAGCGAAGAACAAGTTTTTCTGGAAACGCCGGGCTTGGAACGAGAACTTGCCTTGGTCGTTCATGCTTACATTCCTTTAAAAGAATGGCAAAAATTGATCACCGAAGTAACGCTACTGGAGCAAAAACAACCTGTCCCTGCGGTCTTCGATCGAATGGAATTCTATTTAGCGCAAGCCTATGGGTATTTAGGCCACTTTCGGGAAGCAGTTTTAGCCATAGCCTCGGCTCAATCCATCAACTCGCAACTCAGACAAAGATGGCTAACTGCCCTCTTAAGTCACCTTTCTTAATAAGACAACTTTCTTAAACGGACTCTTCTGTAGAACGTTCCGACAAAAGCCAGGTGACCTGAGTCGTCCAGGTTGTTCCTACGGTTAAGTTCACTTTCCAACGAGGAGCAAACCGATGGGCGACATAGTCTCCCGCCAGCACAGAACTACTGTGGTGGACAATTTCTAAGAGAGGCGGATCCCCTGCTTTCCAAGACCAGAGGAAATGGACATCCCGTGGAATATCTGACAATTGGGCTTGACCGGGGAATTCAGGATTAAAGCGAAAAAAGGCACTTTCGGCTGTACCACAATATAAGTATGAGTCGAGTTCGTACCATCCTGACCATTCGGGACCGGACAAAAGTTCTATCTCAAGGAAAACTTCCACCGAAGTTTCATCAAACTTAAAAGTCTTCTTTAGTCGGACATGAACAGTGCCCTGAGGTCCCGATAAGGTGGAAACCGCCGCAAGACTCAAGAGGCGCTGTTCGCGGTTCAAATCCATCAAGCGGAATTCTTTTGACCAAAATTCCCCCGTTTCACCGTTGTCATGAAAGAAACGATCGACAAATAACTTGGGGGGTGAACGGTGGGTTAAATGATCTGCATCTGCCCAGTTCCAGGGACGTTCCAGCCAATCCCATTCAAAAGCCACTCCCCCAACAGGATCAATAAAAAGGTTAAATTTTTTCCCCTGAAAAAGAAACTCTTTTAGACCATCGAGATCAAAATCTAAGGATGTCAGTGAAGTTAAGAATGAAGTTTTATCCCGCGCTAAGACCTCAGCATTGATCAAAGCTTGAAAAGCTTTTTGGCGACAATAACGTGCCAGACGTCCGTCGGGAATGTAAGCCCTCAAGGACTGCCCTTTCCAAAGTTCTTCAGAGGCGGCTTTTTTCTTAAATTTATCCCCTCTTAACGACGAAACCAAGAGGTGAGTATGAACCATTTTACTGTAAAGCCGATTTGAATCATCAAAGTCGGTTAAAAATTGTTTCCAACTTTGACGTTCTGCAAAGGCGGGAGGCGAAATTCCCACATTGCGACACAGTGTGGCATAGTCCGTTGAAGCGAAAAAAACACGATCATACATGACTGTGGTACGCTTCAAATAACTGGACGGATTGACACAGAGCATCCCAGGATAACCCGAACGAAGAATATTGAGAAAATTTTCAAAACCTGAGGCCTCATGAAAGAACGGAACTTCTTGTAAACTGGACAAAGAGAAAAACACCGTGAGCAAAGAATCATCATGGCCAAACCGTTGTCGTATGGTGAGGTCCAAGGCTCCCAGGTTTCCTTTCATGATCTGTTCAGCTAGGGTGGTTTTTACAGGTATGCAGGTTAGAATACGACCTTGATTTTCTGTGACACACGGAATACCAATCTTCGTCGAGGCTACCCCTAGTCGAATAAAATCTTCTTCGTCCAAAAAAGTATATTCGAGGCCGCAACCGGTTAACGAAAGAACCAAAGAGGAGTCCCATACCGTATTATGGAGCCACCCCCCTCGGGGTCGTCTTCCTAAAAGGCGCCTCACCGTTGTTGTCAATTCTTCAATTTGACCTATTCGATCAGAAGGCGGCAGTAAAGGAAGCAAGGGACTATAAAAGCCTCCCCCCAAGACTTCGACCTGTTTTCGTCGGATCATTTCGCTGAGTGCGGTAATAAACTCCGTGTGGTGCAGTTCCAACCACTCTAAAAAGGGTCCAGAGATATAAAGCGTAAGGGGGATGTCTGGAAAACGAAAGGTAATACTTAATAAAGGTTTTAATGACTGATGATAATAAGTTTCTAACTCGGCATCAGAAAGTTCCGTGGGAGGCGAAATGATGACACCAAGGAGAAAACGCAGTCCTTCCAATGCCTACCTCCCCGTCCAAGCCAAAACAAGCGCAACAAGTCCACTTACCGTGAGTTGCAAGGGCAAGCCCTGAAATACGACAGGGATTTTTTCGCGAAGGAGTCGTGTTTTCAATGCAGAAAAAAACAATAACGTTACGGCATAAGCCAAAATGACGGCAATAACACTAAAAATGATATCCAGCCAAGTATCCGAAGAACCATAAATGAGCAAGGCTCCGCCCAATAACAGGGAATTCAGGACGGCGGACCAAGGGCCTGAATCCTGATTGTCTGCTGGCGGAGGGCTAAGAAAATAAACTAACCAGGAGAGCAAAGCTAAGGCTAGTACGGACAGGGGAGTTTCTAAGTAGGGTAAATGCCAAGGGGTCAAGAGAAAACTGCCCACAACCCACACAATTAAGGTGGTTCCTAAAAGGATTAGTCCTAGACGGACAAAACGAGGCCAGTCCTTGTAGGAAAGGTGTCCCTCAACGGATTCTTTTATTCCTAAAAAGTGGAAAAAATAGAGGTTATTGACTAAGAAGAACATTAAAAATAGATGAAAAGGTTTCACTTTTTCCTCAGCCCCTTATTGTAGCACGTGCTGGTTGGTATGGTTAAGTCAAACTGTGCGAAAACGCTGAAAAAGTTGATCGAGCCAAGGCACGGTTAAGCCGGCCAGTAAGATAGCTTCTCCCGTACCGTCGATTTGTGTCCCTGAGAATCGTAAAATAAACACAAAGAGGCCAATAAGTAGGCCGTAGATACGACGCGAAGACCGAAAAAAAGGTCGTGAAAAAGAATCCGTGGCTAAAAAGAGAACTCCAAAGAGGAAACTTCCCCCAAAAAGCTGGAGTAGAACGTCACCGGATAACCAGGAACCACCGGAAAGACCACCAAAGACCCAAGTAGGGACGACCAATCCTAAAACGGCAAAAGCGGGAATTTCCCATGGAACAAGCCGTTCTACCAACAAAAACACAGAAACTAACAGAAGAAGAATGGTACTACCAGCTAAAAAGCTTCCTGAAAGATTCCCGGCAATCAGGTCACCATAGCCTGAAGGAAGGTTGGTATGAATCCAAGAAAAAAAGGAATTATTTAATGTGGAGGTGAAGGCCTGGTCCACGGGGGATTTATCCAGGGTGGAAAAAAGATTGGAGGCCAAGGGTGTCCCTTTGAGAACCGCATGATGAAAAGCGCCTAAAGCAGGGGAAAGTTTGGTTCCAGACCACGAGTTAGGCCAGGATAAACGACAAAACGCCCAGGCTGCCAGCATGGGATTTATCCATAAGCCTGTATTTCCCCCCATTAAACGTTTAAGTAGACTCATTAAGAAGCCTGCAACTAAACCCGCAAACCAAGGCGTTTGAGGTGGAAGGAACAAAGTTAAGATAAGGGCCCAAACGATCGTCTGCAAGTCATCGCGAGTCTTGACGGAAAAATTCATTAAGGTATCTGTCAGCCAAGCGCTTCCTGTGACGGTTAACCCCAAAATTGCCAAGGTTAATCCATAGTGGAAACCCGCCACCCCATATAAAGGTATTAAACTGATCAAGATCAAAAGAGAAATTTTTCTCGTGTGAAGCGTGTCAAAAACATACTGGAGAGGACTACTCACCATAAACTCCTTGAGGAGAGAATAATCCTTGTGAACGGGAAAAATGTTCAAATAATGGTATTCTCGAAGGACAGATAAACGAGCACAACCCACACGCTACACAACGATCCAGACCTTCTGCCCGTATACCCTCGTGATCCTGAGTTTCTAAAGCTTGCCAAAGGTACAACGGACGAATCCCCACCGGACAGACCTCCGCGCAATTTCCGCAATGTGTGCAATCTGTTTGAGCGGTTTGGTGAGCTTTCTTGCGATTCATCAAAATAACGGCCGAAGTGGACTTTAAGACAGGTTGGGTAAGGTCGGTGACTTGAGTGCCTCGAAAAGGTCCACCTTGTAGTACCAGGGTATCTTCGGGAAGTCCGCCGGCATAGGTTAAAAGATCACTGAGAGGTGTCCCAATTTTCACTCGATAGACCCCTGGGTTTACTGCCGCATTGCCTGAAATCACCACAGGTTTATCCACATAGGCTTTATCCCAAACGGCAGCTTGATATAGGGCTAAAAGGGTTTCTGGTTCTACGACAAGAACGGAATTGAGTGGAAACTTATCGAGTCCCAGCGAAGACAAAAGAAGTTTTTGCTGAGCTTGAGGGTAACGAGAGGCAAAAACTTTCACATGAAAAGACTTATCTGGTGCTACAGGTAAGGATTTTTGAGATTTTTCTTGGTCAATTGCCAACCAAGTTTCTTGTGGCTGAAAGATTTTCTGAAGAATTTTCAGAGCTTCGGTCCATTCTTCTCGCTGGTCTTCTATAATCCGCAGACCTAAAGTCATATAAGGCTCGGGTTGGATAGCATTCAGAACAAGAACTTTGAGTGGAACAGATACGGTCTTTGGATCTAAAGAAGAAAGGGGTACCCCAAGTTGAGAAACTCTTGTCTTTAAGGCTTCTGCAGACTCTTTTGTCCAGTCGCGAGCTGTTCTGGGACGACCAGTCTTGCGAAATTCTCCCCCCAACCGCAACGTCATCGCTGACGTTTTTGTGCCGTTAGGTAGAGTAAGCTCCTGAAAGGCTTCAACCGTGCCGGGAATGGGCGAATGCAGACCAAAGGGCTTTCCTTGAGCTATGAGTTGTTCTTCTTCGATCTGATCGCCGACAGAGACAACCCAAGAGGTCGTATGTCCAGGATATTGTGAGGCGGTAAGAATAGCCCGCGAAGGTAACGGTAAAAGTTCCCAGGGAGCGGCGGGGGTAAGTTCTCGATATGTTTCTACTAGTAAGCCGCCGCGATTGAATGACCTTGCCATTCGTCCTCCCTCCTCATTCCTATACCCCGCCATTTATGCGGGGGTCAAGGTGTTTTAGCCAGAACCCTGCCGATATCGGTGGGACTCAGTTCTCTTTCTATTAGTTGTCGCCAAGCTTCATTGGGCTCCATAAGAATTTGATCTTGCTCGACCAAGTTGCCCTCTTGAAGATGGTAATTCTTTAACACTAAGGGCTTGGGGTAATCTTGCCAAGTCAGTCCCACCGTCACCGCTTGCTGATACCAACAGTGTTGCCAAAAGGCGTCGTTAACCGGCGAAGCGGCTAAAAAGTGTGAGCCCGAAATACTCCAGAGGACGGTTTCAAAGAAAAACCCTCCCACAATCCCAAGTAGCGGAAATAAACTTTGCTTCTTAGAGGCTGGGTGGGGGAATTTGAGAGGTATAGCTTGAAACCAAGGATGTTCAGCTTTAAGACGTTGAGTTTCCCGCCTGCGAAGCCAGAGAATTCGGGTTCCCTCTAGCATTATTCCTATCAAGGCCAGACTTAAAGCAGAGGAAAAGTCCTGAAATTTGTTCTCTCCAAGGGCAAACCAGAGCCAGTTGATGACCGAAAGAAGGAAAAGAATTCCTATAAATTGGAGGAATTTAAAAGGTTTATGGGGTTTAAACTCTTCAAATTGCCTTAAAAAAAGTCCCCCCGCTAAACCAGCCGGGGCACTGAAGGTGCCAGTGAGAAAACAAAGCGTGGAATAAAGAGCAAACTTCCCAAGCTGAGCTTTCCTCCGAACTTGGGGTATGCGTCTTAGCCAAAACACGAAAAATCCCCCAAAAAGGGCGACATTTAGCAACCAAAATAGAAAGGGATTTTCCGATTTCTTCGATGGTTCTTGTTTATTATGTGAAATGAGAGGACTAGCTAACCCTTTAAGTAATTTTGAAATTTGGGCTATGTTATCAGACCGAATA
>JAJXWL010000238.1 GCA_021781625.1 bacterium | reverse complement strand
GAAGACGGTTTCGACAACAGGTTCTGAGGCTAAAGCGGTGGGCCCCAAGCCTTCCGAAACGGTGGGCAACCGACGCCAACCTAAAAGCTTTTGCCCCTTGGCCGTCACAATTTCTTCAATTTTCTTTTTACAAGCGGCACGTTCTTGCTCCTTCTTGGGGAGAAAAACGTTACCAGCTGCCCAAGAGCCTTCTTTCCCCAGAGTTATGCCTGAAGCCGCCGCCACTTTCGTCAAAAACTTCACAGGAAGGGCGGTCAGAATACCCGCACCGTCCCCAGTATTGATTTCTGCGCCACGGGCCCCACGATGATCCATACGGCAGAGAATGCCCGAAGCGTCTTCGAGGATCTTGTGACTCCGTTTTCCCTTAATATGGGCTAAAAAACCAACACCGCAGGAATCTTTTTCAAACTGCGGCTCATATAAACCCCAAGCTTCGGGCCGCTTAACCATGGCCATAAATCCCCCTTTACTCCTCACATGCTGCGCAGAAAAGGAATGTTCAAAAGTTCAAAACCATTCTTGAGAACAGTTAATACCGCTTCGGACAACGCCAAACGGCTTGCCGAGACCTCTGCCTCGGCCGTAAGTATAGGACAATCGTGATAAAAACGGCTAAAAGCCTTGGCAACATCGTAAAGATAGGCTGCTACTAAACTCGGGTCTTTGGACAAAGCCCCGCGCTCCACCATCTGAGAAAAGTCTGCGATTAACTTCACCAATTCCCATTCAATTTCTGTCGTTAAGCATTCAGGACGAAACTCTGCTGGGGAAGGATTTTCTTTGGCCTTGTGGAGCATAGACGACAATCTGGCTCCCGTATATTGAAGATAGGGCCCAGTATTTCCATTGAAAGAAAGACTTTCTTCGGGATTAAAAATCATATCCTTGGTGGGCGTTGCTTGCAAAAGGTAATAATGCAAAGCCCCTAGAGCTATGGCTTCGGCGGTGGCCTCTAAGCCGTCCACCTCTTCCTCTCGCCCTTTGGAACGTATTTCTTGGACCGCACCGTCCCTAAGCTCAGTAATCAGGTTATCCGCATCAACTACGGTACCCTCACGGCTCTTCATGCGGCCTTCGGGCAAATTCACCATACCATACGAAAGATGAAACAGCTGAGAGGCCCAAGTTTGCCCTAACAGCCCCAGAACGTAGAACAAGACCTTAAAGTGATAGTCTTGCTCATTCGCCACGACATAAATCAATTGATCAAAAGGCCAATCTTTGTGACGTGAGATCGCGGTCCCAATATCTTGTGTTAAGTAAATCGAAGTCCCATCTGCTCTCAAAAGAACTTTTTGAGCATTTACCTCGTCTTCAGGGGAGTTTTTCCAAGGGAGGTCAACCACCACAGCTCCATCAGCGCGTCGGCTAAAGACCCCTTTTTCCAAACCACGATAGATTTCTTCTTTGCCTAACTGATAGGTCTGACTTTCGTAATAAATGGCATCAAAATGGATGCCGGTTCTCTCGTAAGTTTTAAGTATACCCTCGACGGCCCATTGGTTCATACGAGCCCATAGGTCTCTTGTTGCGGGATCTTGAGCTTCCCACAGGCGTAAGAGTTCCTGGGACTGAGCTTCAGCGGTTTCATCGGTGGCGGCCCATTGAGCAAACTTCACATAAAAGTCCCCCACAAAGTGGTCACTTTTGCGGCCGGCTTGTTCGGGTGTGCTTCCTTGTCCAAATTTCTGATACGCCAGCATGGACTTGCAGATATGAACCCCGCGATCATTAATCAGGTTAACTTTGCGAACCTCGGCTCCCGAGGCCTTTAAAAGACGTGAGACGGCTTCACCCAACGTATTATTCCGTAAATGGCCCAAATGAAGCGGCTTATTCGTATTCGGAGAAGAAAACTCCAGCATGATCCGCTGACCGGCTAAGCGTCGAGAAGAACCATAAGCGGCCCCTTGCTTCCTTGCCGACTCCACAACGTTCCGGATCACTTCCGGTCGAGAATAATGAATATTGACATAGGGACCTAGCGCCACGACTTTCCCAGGCCCATCCAGTTTTTCTGCGACAAGTTTAGCGATAACAGGCGGAGCCTGTCGAAAAGCTTTCGCAAAGGCGAACATGGGGAACGCAAGATCTCCCATATCGAGTCGGGGTGGTCTCTCGGCTACCACGGTGGGAATCTGATCCGGAGACAAAGAAGGGTGAAGCGTCCTCAGCACAGCTTCCACGCGGTTTTGCCAAGCATCCTCAAGTTGATTCATGTGATCGCTAAGTAAAACAGAAAAGCTCAAAGACGTCAATTATCGCGAACTATCTGAGCTGAATCGATCTGTTCAAAATCTTGCAAGAGTTGGAGGAATTTTTCCCACTTTCGTGTCAAGGTTTCTAATTCCCGGCGTAAAACCCCTGTGGATTTTCCTCCAATGAGATTCATATTCGCTAGGGTATCAAAGCGCCCTCCCGTATCCCCTTTGACCAACCCTTCCAAGACCTCCTGAAATGTCGAAAGAACCGTAAAAAGTGGGGTAAGAAAGGCTTCGACCCAATCACCTGCCGACAAGTAAACTTCCTTGAGCCGTGGCAAGGTCGTTTCATTTTCTCCTTCTTTGAGGATTTCCTGAAGACGCTGTCCCCATTCCCCTTCCAGACCTAAACGACGCTGGAAAGCATTTAACTGGTCAGAAATTTTCAGAATCTCATTGTACCCTTCGGTAAAGGTAGTTCTGTTGTGGCGTTTGTAAAAATCCCCCTCCAATAGAACAATTTTTAAAAGAGGATTCATCTTGGGAATAAAAATCCGTTCTAGGAATAATTTCAAAAAATTCAAAGTCTGTTCCCCACGGGTGGGTAACTGACCAACATAATAGGGGGGATATATATGGTCTTTTCCAAACTCCTCGGGGAAGATTTCTAAAAATCGGCACGCTTCACTGACCACTATCCGAACTTTTCGCTGTCGTACAAAAATTTCAAATGACGAATCCAGACGATTCTGCCAAAACCGGCGATACAGAGTTAGCCAATCGTCAACAGGAACAAGACTTCCCGTAGGTAACCAGGAAGGGGAATCTTGCAAC
>JAJXWL010000237.1 GCA_021781625.1 bacterium | reverse complement strand
CCATACAGAATCTGGTGGGGGCGAACCCCCTTGTCGGCAAACACCTCTTCAGCACCATACTCGCGGTAGCCTCCCCGTCCATCGGAACGCAAAGCCTTAACACTCCCGCCTACCAATTGAAGCAAATCCTTATCGTTGGAGGCAATCCAACAGACAGTTTGATCGGCCTGACACACCCTAGCGCACGTAGCAATCAAATCATCTGCTTCAAAACCGTCTTTTTGCAACAGCTTCAGTCCCATTTCTGTTAACAAAGTTTCAATCATAGGGAGTTGAGAAAGTAAATCTTCTGGTGCCGCCTCTCGGTGGGCCTTATAGTCTGGATACATCTCATGACGAAAAGTGGGTGTACGTGAATCATAAAGAATTGCCACATGGGTTGGGCGGTAGGTGCGAATCAACTGAAATAAGGTTTTGATAAAACCAAACACGGCATTGACGTTGCGACCATCTGGTGACAACAGCGGTTTTCCCGCAAAGGCAAAATACGAACGAAAGATTTGCCCAAAGGCGTCCACTAAAAGGACTCGGTTTTCCATATTTCGATATTAAAAGCTTAGGGGGCCTTGGACAAGGAGGAAAGGACAAAGTCGTTATAGGCATCTGCAGCTCTCGCGGCTAAGTCTTGTGCCGAAGTCTGAACAAGTTCCCCCAGGAGCATACCAACTAAACCTGTCAAAATGGTTCCTGTTACGACGTAACCTGAGGCGTTGACTCCTGCATTGGAAAAGAGAACACCCCCTACGGCTACCCCAAGCCCACCCCAAAGCAAACCGTTTCCCCAGGCATCAAGCGTTTGATAGCGCTGCAAAAACTTACGGCTTGAGGGAAACAAGTTTAGTCGTTCGGCCAAACGCTGATCCAGACCAAAGGCAGTGCCGCTAACAAGGCCCTGGTACTCCAGAGTGACACCATCCCCCCAACGAAAACCAAAATTAAACAAAGTTGCGTTAGAAAAAGAAGGGGTTTCAGCAAAGGCAAAGGGAGCCGCCCACAGCAGAAGTAGTCCTAAGAATGCAGAAAAATGTTTCTTGGTCATGTTTTAGGTTGAGATGTCGATCATCCTCGCCGTAGAGGAACCAGAACCATAAGGATTTTGGGGTCTAGGGCGAATTTTTAGCAGTTCTGAGCGAACTTCTTCCATTTTTGCCGAGAGTAAACTCCGGTTTTGGGCATTCTTCTCTTGGACTTGGGCTTTTAGCAAGTCCAAGTTCTGCTTCAATTCGAGGACTTCTGAGTCCTCGGTCTCTGGGTTAGATTGCTTCCATACCGCTTCAAGCGGGTCAATCACCTTTTGAAACGTCCCAATTTCAGCGACTAAGGCTTCTTCGATTTTCACCTGATGTTGAAGTGCTTCTAAGCGCCCTTCTTGAACACTGGATTGTTCTTGATCAAGCACCTGGAGGTAAGTCGAGAACTTTTCACGCTGCTGATGAAGGGTTTCTTTAAGTTTTTTGAGTAAGGCGACGCGGCGTTCTAACTCTGAGTTCGCCAGCACCCAGCTACCCCGCGATATTGACGCCTATTTAACCCGTTCCCGCGTCTTCAGAACGAACATTGGCAATTTGAGCCCAAGCCCCACGTAAGTCTGTTAAAAAATCCCGAACAGGAATCAAAATTTCTTCACTCTTTTTGAGGTTTCCTTCACGAAGTTTTTCATTAAAAAACAGGTAAAGGCTAAGAAGGTTGCGTGCCATTTCCCCACCCCGATCAAAGTCCAGTCCAGCCATCAGTTCGGTAATGACGTCTTGAGCCCGAATCAGCGCATTGTGCACCACATCCAACTTTTTGGATTTTTCTTTCAGTAGCTTAATCGCAATCTCAGTCTGTTTAATGGCTTCGTCATACAGCATGACAATCAGCTTCCCCTGGCTGGCTGTCCTTACCGAAACCTCTCGGTAAGCACTCAAAGGACCTTTCAGAACACTCATGCTCCCCCTCCTGGAACCCTAGGTCTACGTTTCAGTTTCGACAGGTTTTTATTTTGCCTTAAATAAAAAGGTATGAATTCTCGTTTAATTCTGAGAATGTTCCCGTAATTTCGAAACAGAAACAAAACTATAGCCGGCTTGTTTCAAAGCATCCAACAGCAGGTCCAAACGGTGAAAAAAGCTGTCCCCCGTTTTACTATCTCTGACCCCAAGGGTCAAGGACAAAATCGCCCCTGGACGAATGGTTTTTAATACCGCTTCGATCCACTTCGAGGAAGGAATTCGGCCCTCGGTGGGTTGAGGTAAGTCTAAATCGGTTCCCACGGTGATGTAACCAGCCTGAGCAGCCGCCTGAGCCACAGCAACCTTATCCCCTAGTGGCCACCAGAGTGGTGATAACTCGGTACCTGTTATGCGATGCCAATCGTCTTCTTGGCGAGCTAACCCTTTGGGAATAAAGGCCCCCGAGGCATCAGACGCCGAAAAATGGAACGGCATATAAAACCCATTAGCCATTTCTTCCCCTGAAGCGGCCAGGGCACGGCACGCTTCAGGATGTCTGCGTAAAAAGTCTCCATTGATAAAAAATGTTGCCCCAGCTTTCCAGGAACGCAACGTCGATAAAACTTCTCCCACTCCTAAAGAGGAGTCTTGAGCTAAAAACACTAAAGCAATTTCGCGCTTTTCATCTCTGGCACCGTGCGTAAAGACCCCCTTTAACGAAGGTTTTTCTGGCCTTTCCGTCAATTCTTGAGGTTGAGGTAAGGGCGAAGGTAAGAGAGGTACGGTGGCCGAACGTGCCAAGAGTCTAACCATAATGCGGTTACGAACGACAGAGTTGAGGCTTTGTAAAAAAACCCTCACAACTTTGTTTTCAGTTTGAGTCGGGGGTAAAGTGTGACCAGAAACCGGCAACCATACACCTTGAGTCCAAGACCAAAGTTGTCCTCTTGCTAAGGCTTGTGGAACGCCTTTTTCATCGAAGGCCAAAGCCTCTGCCGCCCCTAAGACTAACTGGGTTTGAAGACCAGTCTCTAGAGACAGTTTTTCTACCCCGGCTCGAGAGCACAAAAGAACGTCCTGACCTTGCCAAAAAGCCGCCTTGGTTCCTTCCTGGGGAAAAAAG
>JAJXWL010000236.1 GCA_021781625.1 bacterium | reverse complement strand
AAAGTGCACCAACACTAGGGTCTCCCGTCTTAGCGGCCAGTGTTGACGGGGTAAGTTTAGGTTCTGCTTCCACGATGTACATTTTAAATACAGGGTTCCTTTGGACTGGCTCTTTGTCTGGGGGAACATTGGCATCGGCTGCTCCCTTTTACCTCGTGAACAATTTACCAGGCGGAAACGGGCCCTATGGTGCCATGGCTTACATTGCTGCTCCCGAGGCTGGATTCACCATTTCGGGAGTTATTTTAGGTTCAAGCGATAATTCTCTCAATGGCGGGAATTTATGGCAAGGAACTGTCGCGTCAGCAGGGACTGCCAGTGCATCCTGGACCACGAAAACTCAATTGGCCAGCAATGCCCGCAACAGTTATAACTACATTTTTGACTTCAACACGATTGCCTACAAAAATGCCAACACTCTGTTTATCGGCTCTGTTAGATCAGGGATGGGGCAGATTTATGGGGGAACGTTCGCCGGCCCCCCAAACTCTAATACAGTAGATGTCAACAGCTGGGCCTCGTCCTTACTGGAACAATACGGAATTCAAAGCTTCTTTTTAGGGAGCAACGGGGACTTCTTCTTGGGAACCTTCGGTTTTGGGCTGTGGCTACAAGCTTCGGACTTAACTCTGAGCCTTCAATAGCGCTTCAAAACCTTTTGAAAAAGTCTTTATTCTAGACTTGCATTCCAAGGCGTTCGGTACTCCCAACCTTGAGTTAACTCGGCGACGGCTTTTAAAAACTTTGGCCGAGGGATTTCCTCGGCCCCAAAGCTGGCTAAGTAGTCGGTGTGAACCTGGCAATCAATCAGCTGAATGCCAAAACAGATGGTTAAAAAATTAACCGTATAGACAAACCCGACTTTTGAGGCGTTAGCTCTCCGCGAAAACATCGATTCGCCAAAGTACAACTTACCTAAAAGTTCACCAAAAAGGCCACCGACTAGTTGCTTTTGACCATCTTCCCACGCCCAGACCTCTGTACTGTGCGAAAAGCCTAACCGATGTAGCTCAAGGTAGCCTTGGATAACATCTTCGGTAATCCACGTTCCTTTTTGTTCCGGTCGTTCAGCCAAGGCACAGGCTCGAATGACCTGTTCATAGACTGTATCAAACGTAACGGAATAAGTTTTCTTTTTTATCGTTTTTTTTAGCGTGTCCCCAATGTGGAGTTTCTCGGGATACAGAACAAATCTAGGGTCTGGATTCCACCACAACAGGGGTTCCCCTTCTGAGTACCACGGAAAACACCCTTGTCGATAAGCTGACAAGAGCATTCCCGGCGAAAGGTTCCCCCCCGATACCACCACCGAACTTCTGGGATAGGGGGGAGGAAACTCAAACCAATCATCCCATTCTAGATAGGGAAAATCGGGATCAGGACCCAAGCTACTCATTCGAAACAGGGGTACTCGGCTTGGTTTGAATCACAAGTTCGCCATTTTCTACGATCAAGCGGGCCACGCCACCTTTTTCGAGGTCGCCAAAGAGAACGGCATCTACAAACCAGGCTTTGACATGCTCTTCAACGGTGCGGGCGATGTTTCGGGCTCCAAATTCTTCGGAATACCCTTTTTCGGCCAACCAAGCCACGGCTTCCGGCGGCGATTCCAAGACCACTTTCTTTTCATCCAGAAGCTTTTGAAACTCAGCCAACTCCTTTCGTACAATGTTCTCGACAATTTCTGTAGGCAGGCGGCCAAAGAGTACAACCTTATCTAAGCGGTTACGGAACTCGGGAGAAAAGGTTTTTTCGACGGCACGCTGAATTTCCGTACCTGGAACCGTGCGGCTTTCAAACCCAATTAAGTTCCGTCCCACATCACGGGCCCCTGCATTTGAGGTCATGATAAGGATAACATTTCTAAAATCGGCCTTTCGTCCCTGATTGTCCGTCAGGGTAGCATAGTCCATAATTTGCAACAAAATGTTGAAAATATCCGTATGGGCTTTTTCAATCTCATCCAACAACACCACACAGTGGGGGGTCTTTCGTATAGCATCCGTAAGCTGTCCACCTTCATCGTAACCCACGTAGCCGGGAGGGGAGCCAATCAGACGGCTTACCGTATGCTTCTCTTGGTATTCACTCATATCAAACCGGTGTATAGCTAACCCTAATTCAGAAGCCAACGAGCGGGCCAATTCCGTTTTTCCGACTCCAGTTGGCCCCACAAATAAAAAGCTGGCCACAGGTTTGCCAGGTTTCTTAAAACCAGCCCGAGAACGTTTGATGGCATTAACCACATCGACGACCGCAGAATCTTGGCCAAAGATTTGTTCCTTTAATCGGCCCAAGAGGTTCGATAAGCGATCTTTTTCGTTCGTACTCACAGATTTTTCAGGAATACGAGCCATTCTGGCTAAAACCTTTTCAATTTCTAGGGGAGTGACCGGCTTAAACTCCTCGGACTCCCAGACCGGATACAAAAAGTTGGCAACCCAAGCACCAGCTTCATCAATCACATCGATCGCTTTGTCAGGAAGGTGACGTTCGTTCAAAAACTGGTGCGACAAATCCACGGCACTTTCTAAGGCTTCATCAGAATACTTGACTTTATGAAAGTCTTCATACTTTGAACGTAGGCCTTTGAGGATTTCCACCGCTTCAGCCGGAGTTGGTTCGCCCACATCAATCTTTTGAAAACGTCGCGACAACGCACGGTCGCGCTCAAAGTATTTTTTGTATTCGTCAAAGGTGGTAGAACCAATACAGCGCAATTTCCCCGAAGCTAAGGCAGGTTTGAGGAGGTTAGAGGCGTCCATAGAGCCACCTGACACTGCCCCAGCCCCCACGATGGTGTGAATTTCATCAATAAACAAAATGATTTTATCTCGGGCCAACAGCTCATCAATGACCTTTTTGAGACGTTCCTCAAAGTCTCCCCGGTAGCGCGTCCCCGCAATCAAAGCCCCCATATCTAGCGAATACAAGGTAAAATCCTTGAGGGCAGGGGGGACCTCGCCGGCGACAATTCGTTGAGCAAGACCTTCGGTAACAGCCGTCTTGCCGACGCCGGGATCCCCAACATGAATGGGATTGTTTTTTAAGCGGCGGCAAAGGACTTGAATCGTTCGCTCTAATATATCCGAGCGGCCAATCAGCGGCTCCAACTTTCCCTGACGGGCGGCTTCTGTTAAATCGGTTGTAAACTGTTCTAGAAAGGATTTCTTTTTATGCCCTGAGCGAGCCTCA
>JAJXWL010000235.1 GCA_021781625.1 bacterium | reverse complement strand
CTTGGCTGTGTACCCCATATCCGTAAGGCAGACAATTTTGGCGGCATTGACCGCTGCCGCCGCTAAGCCGGCGGATTCACCCACAGCATTAGCAAAGGTATACGATTCATCCAGAACCATTTTTCGGTCCTTCCAGGGAACGGTGCGGCGGGCCTCAATCGTCGAAATGATTTTGTGCATGTGCTCCACGGCTTCGAAGGGGTAGGCTCCTGACGCGGTTTCTGCCGACAACATGACAGCATCGGTTCCATCGAGAACGGCATTCGCCACGTCTGTGGCCTCGGCCCTGGTGGGGCGTGGGTTCTGAATCATCGATTCGAGCATTTGGGTGGCTGTGATGACAGGTTTGCCTTGGCGGTTACAGCGCGAGATAATATCTTTTTGAATGGGTGGGACTTCCCACACATTCATTTCAACGCCCATATCCCCCCGGGCAATCATGATTCCATCGGCCAGTTCAATGATTTCATCGATGCGGTCGACAGCCTGCGGCTTTTCAATCTTAGCAATGACCGGGGTATCTTTGCCATGAAAGTAGATGAGCTCTTTGATCGCTTTGACGTCTTCTGGCCTTTGAACGAAAGATAACGCAATGTAATCCACCCCAATGCTTAAACCAAACTTGAGGTCTTCTTTGTCTTTCTCGGTCAGGGCTTCTACCGAGAGTATGCTCCCTGGTAAGTTCACGCCTTTATTGTTTTTAAGGATCCCCCCAAACACCACTTCACAATGGACGTCTTCCCCTTGGACCTCGACAACCTTCAGAGAAAGGTTCCCGTCGTCTAAGAGTACGGTTGAGCCCGTGGAAACGTCCTTATTAAAAGTGGGGTAGGAAACGGAAGCCTCACGTTCATTGCCAGTGATGGAACGGACCGTTAGGGTAAAAGGAGCCCCTGGTTTAAGCTCGACTTGATCTTTCTCGAACTTTCGCACGCGGATTTTGGGCCCCTGCAGGTCTTGTAGGACAGCAATGGGCTTTTTGGTTTCGGTCGAAGCTTTTCGAACCCATTCCAAGCGTTTTTGGTGGTCTTCGTAAGTGCCATGACTAAAATTAAACCTGGCGACATCCATCCCGGCTCGGGCTAGGCGCAAGATTTTGTCATAGGAATCGGTCGCAGGCCCTAAGGTGCAGACAATTTTGACCTTTCGGGTGTCGACAAAGTTCAACATGGGTGTCTCCTTTGAGGAACAATGTTACACTATGGTATACGAAAGCACGAAGCGGGAAAAGAGTAGGGGGAGTTAGTTCACGGCTTCTGAAGCGAAAGCCCAACCATGTTTTCCGTGATTTTTGATCCGGTACATGGCATTGTCAGCTTGATTGATCAGCTCTTCAGCGGTGTTTCCGTCTGTCGGAAAGAGACTTATACCAATGGAAACTCCCAAATAAATGGGGGCGTTTTCCCAAAGTAGCGGCTCTTGAATGATATCGGCCAATTTCTGGGCGACAATGACAGCTTGCTCAGCCTGCTCAACTTCTAAGGCGATCGCCACAAACTCATCACCGCCAACCCGGGCAACTAGGTCAGAATCCCGTAAAAGATCTTTCAGCTTTTTTCCTAGCTGACTCAATACCCAGTCTCCGGCATCGTGTCCCCAATGGTCGTTGACGGGTTTAAACCCATCCAGATCGAGAAAAAAGAGGGCGAAACCACGTTTGGTTCTCTGACAATATGGAATTGTTTTCCCTAGAAATTCGGTAAGAAGCCGCCTATTGGCTAAGCCCGTCAAAATATCGTGCTGGGCTAGGTGCTGAATTTGACGGTTAGCTTGCTCTAATTCTTGGGCGTCTTTTCGTAAAGCTTGATTTAACCGACGTACTTTTCGATGGTTAAGCGTGTTCTTGAGGGCAACGGCGATAAAGCCGCCTAAGGCCCCTAAGGTATCGGCATCTTGTTGTCGGTAGGCATGGGGTTCGCTGTGGGCAACGAATAAGGTTCCTCGAAGTTTTTCACCTTCGCGTAGCGGGAGCAGAATGCCGCTTTGAGCCCCCAACAGGGCGGCAACAGAGGTCAGGGATTCTGGATTTAACCACGGAGTTTCCAAGTGGGTTATGTCATTTAATAAAAGAGCCGAAATTGCATCGCCAGCATCCACAGTGTCGAGTTTATGGACCGGTATAGGGGGAAAGGGACTGGAAAGTCGTTCCCGGTCTTTCATAAGGAAAGGAAAATGCAGAGTGCGGGTTTTTCCGTGGTAAAGTCCTAAGCCAAACATGCGGAAACTGACGAGGTGCGAAAGACTTTCAAAAATTCGCCCAAACAAATCATCAGGAGTTAGAGCCCCGGCAATTTGTCGTCCCCAGTCAGACAGCATGCGCAAAGAATCCAGAGAGCCCGCCAATTCTGTCGTCTTTTTTTCTAAACTTTCAGATTTGAGCCGAAGAATTTCTGTTTGTGCACGGTTCCGCTCAAACTCTTGCTGAATCATCATGTTTCGAGTTTTTTGAGCGATTTCATCTGCCCGTAAATCTCGCTCTAAAGCATTGGCTTGACGCTCATAGCCTAAGGCTTTTTGATAGTCTCCTGCTTTTTCCCATGCCGAAGATAGGGAGGTATAAGCTTTAGAAAGGTGAAGACGCGAATCAATTTGGGTCGCTAAGACAATTACTTTTTCAAAATGCCGCACTGCGGTTTCGTACTTATTTCGCAGTAAATGCAGGTTGCCAAGATTGAGATGGGCTTCCACGAGCCCCCAGGCATTGTTACCGGCTTGGCAGAGTTTTAAACTTTCTAAGTGGTATTCCTCGCTAATTTCCAGTTCGCCAATATCCCGATAAATCAAGCCAATGAGTGTTAAGGCTCGGGCTTCGCCAGCTTTGTGAACATTTTCTTTCGTGAGGACCAACGCATGGGAAAGGTACTCGAGAGCTTGATCGTTGCGGTGTAAAGCTAAATAGCTTTCTCCTAAGCAAAGCAGTATATCGGCTAGGGTGGCACTTCCGGCGTGTTTTTCTGCCAGCCGTTCGGCCTTGAGGAGGTACTCTAGACCTTCCATGGGCTTTTCTAGGGTGAGGTAAACTTCTCCAAGTCTGCGCCCGGCTTCAATTTGACCGGTGACATTGTGGTTTTCTTGAGCCAAGTCCATGGCTTGTAAGAGGTGTTCCAAAGCCAAATCGTAACGAGATAACTGTTGGTAGGCTGCTCCTAACCCTAAAAGGGCCCATTGTTTCCACAAAAGGTTAGACTGTGTGAGGGCAACTTCTCTCA
>JAJXWL010000234.1 GCA_021781625.1 bacterium | reverse complement strand
GGGGATAGTCGGTCGACTATTGGCCTATCGCCTGATTCAAAAAGGGTGGAATGTCTCTCTGTGGGACTCTGAAACCTTAGAGAGTCAAGCCACGTGTAGTTTTGTAGCGGCTGGGATGCTTTCTCCGCTTTCAGAAATTGAAACGGCTGAAGTCAAGGTCTTTGAAATGGGGTTAAGGGCCATGGAGCTTTGGAAAAGCTTGATGAGTGAGCTTAGCCCAATTTACTATCAAACCCGAGGCAGCCTTTTTGTCGCTCATGCCCAAGAGGTCGAGGAACTCACCCGAACTCGTGAGCGCTTTGAATACAAGTTAAACGCAGGACATTTGTTGCAACAAGTTTCCCCCGCACAATTGGCAGAGTTAGAACCTGGATTAGCGCATTGGACTCAAAACGCGTTGTTTTTGCCTCATGAGGGGCATTTAGATAACCGTGAAGTGATGAAAGTTTTAGCCCAAAGTCTTTTGGCTGAGGGTGTGGAGTGGCATGCGGGGATAAATGTTGAACACCTGTCTGCGGGCAACTTAACCGCAGAGGGGCAAACTTGGCACTATGACCAAGTTTTTGACTGTCGAGGTTTAGGGGCCCAAGGGGATTGGCCGAGTTTAAGAGGCGTAAGGGGAGAACTTATCCATGTCCATGCTCCAGACGTGCATTTTACTCGACCGATTCGCTTGGTACACCCACGTTATCGTATCTACATTGTACCTAGGCCCGAGAATGTATATGTCATCGGCGCCAGTCAAATTGAAAGCCAAGATCTTTCCCCCATTTCCGTTCGTACGACCTTAGAATTGTTGTCGGCTGCTTACAGTGTACACCCGGGTTTTGCCGAAGCTCGTATTCTGGGTACGTATGTTCAATGCCGTCCTGCCTTTCCAGATAATCTTCCTCGGTTTGCCCCCTCGAAGGGGTTGGTCCGCGTAAACGGGTTGTACCGTCACGGCTATTTGCTAGCCCCCACAGTGGTCAACAATGTTGTGGCATGGCTGGAAGGAAAAACTCTAACAGACCCGGAGCTTCTAGTTAAAGAAGGTTGTCTATGAAAATTTTCCTGAATGGTCTGCCCCAAGATTTCGAGGTAACAGCAACCGTTCAAGACGCCTTAGCTGTCTGCGAACAGGCAGTGGGACCATTTGCCGTAGCCTTGAACCGTGAGTTTTTGCCTCGTTCGTTGTTTGCCCATACCCCGTTACAGGAAGGCGATCACTTGGACCTAGTGGTCCCCATGCAAGGAGGTTGACATGGATTTTTCTATCACTGGTACTACCTTATCGAGTCGACTTTGGATTGGTTCGGCTTTATACCCTTCGCCTGCTATTATGCAACAGGCCATTCGAGCTTCTGGCGCACAGGTCGTGACAGTAGCTCTGAAACGTCAGTCGCCTTCCCGTCAAGGCGGTCAAAGCTTTTGGGCAACTATCCAGGAACTGGGTTGTCACGTGTTACCCAATACAGCGGGGTGTCGTCTGGCGGAAGACGCGGTGAATACAGCCGAAATGTCACGAGAAATTTTTGGGACTTCGTGGATCAAGTTAGAGGTCATTGGGGACGACTATACCTTGCAACCGCATCCGTTTGAACTCCTCAAAGCGGCTACCGAGTTGGTGAAACGCGGCTTTACCGTGTTTCCCTATTGCACCGAAGATCTGATTTTATGTCAAAAGCTCAGAGATGTGGGGTGTCCTGTTCTGATGCCGTGGTGTGCCCCCATCGGTTCAGGACAAGGATTAGTCAATGCCTTTGCCTTAAAAACACTTCGGGCCCGTATTCCTGATGTTCCTTTGATTATCGATGCGGGGATCGGCAAACCTTCGCATGCTGTCGAAGCGATGGAATTAGGGTTCGATGGGGTTTTGATTAATAGTGCCATTGCCTTAGCTCATGACCCCATTGAGATGGCTCGGGCCTTTTCACAAGCCGTTGATGCTGGAAGGCGAGCTTTTTTAGCAGGCACCATGCCGCCCCGGAATTTTGCACAACCAAGTACACCACTGTTAGAAACTCCCTTCTGGTCAGGTAAGGAATAAATGAAAGTTTTTTCAATCTCGAAAATCCAGGCTACGCAGTTGTATACCGCCCCCGATACGCCCCCTGGTCTTTACTTGTATGAAGAGCGCGGACCTGCCGCGAGTCAAAATGAGATTCGGGCGTTGGGGGTGACAGAAAACACTCGTTTTTGGTTAAAGAAACCCTTGGCCCCCACGACTGAGGAACCTGGGGTTTGGCCTAGTGTGGACGAGATTGAAAAACGAATCCTAGCTTTACAGAAAGTTGGTTGGGCCGCCCAGGAGGCTATGCTTTTAGCCTTCACGACGAGTCATGTCGTAGTTCCTGGAGAACCTTGGCCTTTTACGGAACAAGAATTGGCAAGAGTTGCCCTGGGGGCTGAGGGGGAATCTTCCGAACAATTTTTACCCCTAACGTCCGAAGACCTTGGGTTTTATGTGATTGTGGACCGGGCTTCCTGGTTAGAACGTTTGATACCGGCAGGGGTGCGGTGTTTTCAACTCCGCATCAAAGATTTGACAGGTGAGGCCTTACGCGAGGAACTCGCCCGAGGCATTGATTTAGCCCGTTCAAAGGGTGTCAGGCTTTGGATCAATGATTACGCCCAAGAAGCCTTAGAGTTTGGGGCTTGGGGGGTGCATCTAGGCCAAGAAGATTTAGCGCGAGTGGATTTGAAAGCTTTAGCCGCATCAGGAATTCGGTTGGGTATAAGTACACACAACCTTTTTGAAGTTGCTAGAGCTCTTACGTTTCGTCCTAGTTATCTTGCCTGTGGTACCGTTTTTGCCACGTCGTTGAAGGTGATGAATTCGGCTCCACAGGGTTTAGGTGCTCTGCGAAACTGGAAGTCGTTGCTCTCGACACCTGTTGTCGCAATAGGCGGCATAACCCTCGCTGACTTGGGTTCAGTTCTTTCAACTGGGGTGGCGGGTGTCGCTGTGGTTTCTGCGGTAACGCAGGCAAAGGATCCCGTTGGGGTGGCAAAAAGTTTTGTAGAGGGGGTGCAAACCTATCGACAAACGGGAGTTCTGCCCAAGTTTGCTGGTGAACTTTCACTGAGTGAACAGCAAAGGTACCAGCCCCATATCCTGCTACCGTCGGTGGGGCTTCAAGGTCAGCAGAAACTGAAAAGGGCCCGCGTGCTTTGCATCGGGGCTGGCGGTTTGGGTAGTCCGCTCCTGTTATACTTAGCCTCGGCGGGTGTGGGAACTT
>JAJXWL010000233.1 GCA_021781625.1 bacterium | reverse complement strand
CGTAGCGAAAAAAGAGGATCAAAGGACCGATCATCCCCCCCACGACTCCTAAGAGAAAAAAACCCGCATATTGAAAAACACGAAGCACGCTTTTTAACCTTGGCGATAGTCTGACAAGAATTCTTCCAGCCCATCTAAGGCCATTTTGAGATCTTCTAAGTTGGGCAAGAACACTATCCGGAAATGGTCAGGATGCGGCCAATTGAAGCCTTTACCTTGAACCAAGAGGACTCGTTTGGCAATCAGAAAGTCATAAATAAACTTCTGGTCATCATGGATCCCAAAACGCTCATCTAAGCGGGGAAACAGGTATAAAGCGCCTTCGGGTTTGCAGCACGAAACGCCGGGAATTGAGTTGAGCCGCTTCCACGCATACGTTCGTTGCTCGTACAAACGGCCGCCGGGTTTGGTCAGATCATAAATGCTCTGATAACCGCCCAGGGAAGTTTGGATCGCGTACTGGGCTGGAACATTTGAGCACATGCGCATGTTCGCTAATAAGTCCAAGCCTTCCCGATAGCCGGCAGCGAGTTTTTTAGGGCCAGAGAGATACATCCACCCCGAACGAAAGCCCGCTGCCCGGTAGGCCTTCGACAAGCCGTTGAAGGTAACAACGAGGATATCGTCGGCAAGACTGGCGGTCGAATGGTGCGTCGCCCCATCGTAGAGAATTTTATCGTAAATCTCATCGGAAAAGACAATCAACCCGTGACGGCGAGCGACCTCGAGGAGTGATTCTAGCACTTCTCGCGGATAGACCGCCCCCGTGGGGTTGTTGGGGTTAATGATGACAACTCCTCTGGTACGAGAAGTAATCTTGGCTTCCAAATCTTTGAGGTCGGGCATCCAGTTCGAAGCTTCGTCGCAAAGGTAATGCACCGGCTTGCCCCCAGCTAGGGTCGCGGCGGCCGTCCACAAGGGGTAATCCGGTGAAGGAATGAGAATTTCGTCGCCGGAGTCCAATAACCCCTGCATGGCAATTTGAATGAGCTCACTTACCCCGTTCCCGATCCACACATCGTCAATTTCGACCCCACGCACACCTTTTTCTTGCGAGTATTGCATCACCGCTTTTCTGGCAGCAAAGATTCCTTTCGAATCAGAATAGCCTTGAGCGTTGTTCAGGTTGACGATCATGTCTCGTACGACTTCTTCAGGTGCATTGAAGCCAAAAGTGGCCGGATTCCCGGTGTGAAGCTTGAGAATCCGATAGCCTTCGGCTTCCATCTTCATCGCTTTGACCAAGGCGGCTCCCCGGATATCGTACAAAACGTTATCTAGCTTGTGCGATTTATGGACGGGATTCATGGTCAGGACTCCTTGTACAAGATGCAGTCAATTTCGAGTCGGACATCACGGGGAAGCCTTGAGACTTCAACCGTCGTGCGAGCCGGTTTGCCTGTGATATATTCTTCGTAAATCTGGTTGACTTCTGCAAAGTCCTCCATCGAGGACAGAAACAACCCCACTCGGACAGCATCGTTTAAGGTACAGCCTGCGGCTTGAGCCACGGCCTTGAGGTTTTCAAGGGCCTGTCGGGCCTGACCAGCAAGGGTTTCAGGGGCTTTCATCGTTGCAGGGTCTAAGGGCATTTGGCCGGAGCAAAAGACAAAGGAACCAACAGCAACAGCTTGGGAATACGGGCCTATGGCTCGTGGGGCTTGATCGGTATGGATAGTTTTTTTCATGGCTCGTCTCCCGAAGGAAAATTTATTAACCAAGACCTCGCGTCTTGAATGAGTTTATTTAAAAACAGGACAAGAACAACACGTTCTTTGAGGTGTTCGATAGTACGATGCCATTCTGCCTCGGTAAGTCGCCCTTTTAATTGATGCGCTAAGGGGTCTAACACTCGAGGAACTTCTTCGTCACGCTGGCGTAAATTATTGAGCAAGTATAAAGACAGCAGTTGAAGCACGGGGTCCCGAGCATCTTCAATCACCACATACAAAGTTTCTTTGGCTTTTTGCCAGTCTTTATCTAACAATTGCGCAAAGGCGATCGACCACTGCCACCAGGGGGCATCCTTGGCTTTGGGGTGGGCTTTCAAGAGTGGAAGCAAAAAATCCAGAATTTCTTGGGCTTTTCCGCCTAAAATATCCGGCAAGGCCAAAAGAAGGGCTAATTGGGGTAAGGCTTGGGGCTTTTTGGCGAGAAAAAGTTTCCGAAGGGATTCAATTTCTTGAGGTTTTTGACGAATCAAGCAAGCATTCGCGTATAACTTGGCCTGGTGCACACTTAAGAGGCCCTTACGTTGAAGTTTTTCTTGAAGATAGTTCAGTAGGCCGTCCCAGTCTTCTCGTTCCAATAGTTGAAATAACTTCCCATGAGTTAGCAAGTACACGTCTATTCCCGCCATGACGGCAAGAAACAGTGCCGCCACAAACCAGTTTTGCGCCCAAAACTGGGCCAGGACATTCAAGCCCAAAAGGGGCAAGGGCATAAAAAATAACAACAGGAAGGATAAACCCAGAACAGCATTGAATAATATAAACAGGAATTTGAAGCGCACAGCCCCTCTCCCCCTCAGCAAAGTCCTTTCTGGACTTGCCTGATCGGGATTCAGTGTAGATAATTGTGAGATGAGGGTCAACGGATAAAGTCATGAAAGAATATTCAGTTTCTTCACTCAGACCTAAAACCTTATTAGGTTCATCTTTGTATTTAGATGATAGTTTTATTCTTTTGACCCCCGAGACTCCGGTAACCGAAGCTCTGATCAAACGGTTGGGGACTTGGAAGATCTCGGATGTTTTCCTAGAGGATTCTGCCCCGCCCCCTGAAGCTTTCGAAACAGATGTTTCCACAGATCTTCCCCCAGCTTCTGAAGACCAGCCGGCCAAAGATGCCACGCAAAAGTTTTATACCGGTCTTCTGGAGTTTACGCATCGTTTGTATGACACCTTTATGAAACGAGCCATTGTCCCCATTGAACCCTTAACCGAGCAAGTTAAAGCTCTGATGGCTCAGTTTAAAGAAAACCGGCGTTATCTCTTACGCTTGGGTGAACTTGACCGTAGCGGCTTTTCGTACAACGTCAGTCATTCTGTCAATGTGGCTATCTTGTCGGTCGCCATCGGAGATGCGTTAAAACTGCCTTCGCACAAGATGATTGAACTGGGCATTGCTGGTCTATTGCACGAAATAGGCATGCTCAAGTTGCCAGACACCTTCCAAAACGCCAATCGATCGCTCACTGACGCTGAAAGGCAAGCGCTGAAA
>JAJXWL010000025.1 GCA_021781625.1 bacterium | reverse complement strand
TGGTTTCGTTAGGTGCCGATAAAGAAGGAGTCATGACCGGCCTATTGATTCGGGAGTCGGAACTTGACTCCCTTAAGCGGGCCTTTGCCGATCGCCTTGATCGATTTAGTCCCGAGCAAAAAAATACCATTCTCCGCGCCGCCGTTTGGGCAGAGGAACGCCATGGCGATCAAAAGCGCGCGTCGGGTGAGCCCTACATTATTCACCCTCTGCAAGTGGCAGCCATCTTGGCTGAACTCAATATGGATGCCGCTACCATTACGGCAGGTTTACTGCATGATGTTTTAGAAGATACGGGTACCCCGCCCGAGGACATGGAACGCCTTTTTGGAGCTGAGGTTGTCTCGCTAGTAGACGGTGTTACCAAAATCCATATTCTTCACGCCAAAACAAAATCGGTTCAAGAAGCCGAAACCATCCGCAAGATGTTCTTTGCCATGACCAAGGACTTGCGGGTGATTATGATCAAGCTGGCCGATAAAGTTCACAATATGACCACGCTTGAACATCTTAGCCCCGAGAAGGCGCGCCGGATCGCCACCGAGTGTCTTGATATTTATGCGCCTTTAGCTGGTCGCTTAGGTATCTCGAGCCTCAAAAATCAACTCGAAGATTTAGCCTTGAAGACTCTCGATCGTGGTGCCTACTCGCAGATCAAATCATGGGTAGATTCAAAACGAGGGGAACGCGAAGCCTACCTCCGTCGTGTCGAGGACACCTTGCGAGACTCTGCCCTGCAAGAAGGCATTGCTGTTACGGTCGATGCCCGTGCCAAGCATTTTTATTCCATTTACTCGAAGTGGAAGCGAGGCCGTGATCTAGGTGAGGTCTTTGACATGCTCGGAGTCAGGGTGTTTTGTCAAACCTCGACCGAGTGTTATACGATTTTAGGCGTGGTACACCGGTTGTGGAAACCCATCGATGGACGTTTCAAAGACTATATTGCCATGCCCAAAGACAACGGGTATCAAAGCCTTCACACCACAGTCATGGGTGACGAGGGGCGTCTGATCGAGATCCAAATTCGAACCCATGAAATGCATCAAACGGCAGAGTTTGGTATAGCGGCGCATTGGATCTACAAAAACCACGGCAAAGGGAACGCCGTGGAAATTTCTATCGTTAACAAATTGCGGTCTTGGCAAAATGAAGCTGGCACCAGTGAAAACTTTCTGGATCAAATCAAAGGGGAACTGCTCAAGGACGCGATTTATGTGTTTACGCCCAAAGGCAAGGTTGTTGAACTGCCCGTAGGGTCAACGGCCCTGGACTTTGCCTATTCGATTCACACCGAAGTGGGCAACCATACCGTGGCGGCCAAAGCCGATGGGGCCATTATTCCTTTGCACCAAGAGTTGCGTAACACGCAGGTTATCGAGATCCTCACTCAGCCTCAAGCTCGGCCTCATGTGAACTGGCTTCGGCATGTCAAAACCTCTCGGGCTCGGTCAAAGGTTCGTTGGTGGTTGGCCCACAACGATGAAGGTTTGGTCATTGAAAAGAATATCGTGGCGAAAACGTCGCGAAAGTCTGCGGGAAATCCCCCCCCAGCTCCGTTACCCGCCCCGCGTAAACTCGACAGCGAAGCACCGCCTGCGCAAAGGTTAGCAGAGGCTGGCAAGGTTGGGGTTCGCATCGATGACCAAAAGAACGTGTTGATCCACTTTGCTCAGTGTTGTACGCCGGTGGCTGGCGACCCGATCGTGGGTTTTGTCTCACGGGGGCGAGGCATCATCATCCACAGGGAGGATTGTCCCAATGTGGAGCATATTCCCGGCATTGATCACCGAAAAATTGAGGTGGAATGGGAAACCGTCTCACCGTTTGTTACCCGACGCTTTCGGGTAGTAGCCAAGCACTCCAGCGATTTGTTCAGCGAAATTGAAGGCGCTATTCGCAAGCACAAGGGACACCTGATTGAAGGTCGTCTCGAGGACGACCACCAGGGGCACCTTTTTGGCTCGTTCACGATGGAACTCGAAGGCCGGGATGATTCTCTTAAGATTCTTAAAGCTCTCAGAGCTCTGCCCAGCATCCACTCGATTCAAAAAATCGATTAAAGGTTGGACTCTTGTCCTTTTAGAAGCCCGCGAATAAGGGTGTCCTTGGTACGCCATTTGGCGTTAACTTTGACGCGAAGATCGAGCTCAATCCGTTGCGTAAAGATTTTCCCCAATTGCTTTTGTGACGCAACCCGAATTTCTTTGATCTTGGCGCCACCATGACCGACCACGATGCCGATTTGGCTATCGCGTTCCACCGTCAAAAAAGCCCGAATCCACAGGCGATCGCCATTTTCTTTAAGCTCCATGTCGGCAATTTCTACATACAAAGCGTGGGGCACTTCTTCGCCAAGTCGTTGGATGGCAGCTTCACGGATGATTTCAGAGGCCCGAAAGGTGGGGTCCTGGTCAGTATAGTAATCCGCTGGGTAAAAAGACTCACCATCGGGTAAAACGGCGAACAAAGCAGCTTTCAAGCTTTCAATACCGGCGCCCGTAAGAGCACTAATCGTCAAGGTTTTTTGAACTTGGGGGAGGGCTTCACGTATTTGGGTCTCAAAGCTGTTGAGCTCTTGCGGGGCTAAATCGGCCTTGTTGAGGGCGGCAAGAATTGGTAGAGCTACTCGACGAAGCCGTTCTTGCAACGCCAACTCCTCGGGGCCCGCAGGTCGGCTTAAGTCAGCGACGTAAAGGACCGCGTCAGCACCTTCAAGAGCCTGAGCGACGTTGCCCATCATCTCGAGGTTGAATTTCTTTTCTGATAGGTGAAAGCCTGGAGTGTCCAAGATCACGATTTGCCCTTCTGGGGCGTTGACTATTCCTCGAACCTGGTTGCGTGTCGTTTGAGGAACCGGCGAAACAATGCTGACTTTGGCCCCGCACAAGGCATTGACAAGGGTGGACTTGCCGCTGGAAGGGCGGCCGACGATGGCAATAAAACCCGATTTCATTCCAGGGTTATCCTGTATTTTGGGGTCTTTGACAAGTATTTCGGCGCCACTGAAAAGAATAGCCAGTCAAATCTACCCTTTACCTTGGAGAAAAAAAGCATTACTCTCAACGCAAGCGCGCTTACCGAACGCGAATTTTCCTTGAAAAGGATAGAGCATGCCCTTCAGGTACGACGAAGAACAAGAAGAAAAAAAAGAGGCCAAAGCGCCCGCCCCCGAGTTGTCGGAAAAGTTTATGAAGACTCGCACCATCCTCTTGTCCGGTGAAATTGACAAGAGTTTGGCAGAACGTGTTATTAGGCAGTTGTTGGTTCTTGAGGCCGAGTCCGAAGAACCTATAAAACTGATGATTGACTCTCCCGGTGGTGATGCGGACGCTGGTTATGCGATCTTTGATATGATCCGTTTTGTCAAAGCTCCGGTGTGGATTATCGGAATGGGCCTCGTAGCATCAGCCGGAGCCTTAGTGCTGTTAGCAGCTCCTCGCGAGCGGCGCCTTGGCCTTCCCAACTCCCATTATCTGATCCATCAGCCATTGTCAGGGGTACGGGGTGTCGCCACTGAAATTGAAATTCATGCCCAAGAAATCGAAAAACTGCGAGTACGGATCAACAAGCTCATTGCCGATGAAACCGGTCAACCGCTAAATAGGGTAGAAAAAGACACTGATCGAGATTACTGGATGAACGCCGATGAGGCGGTTCAGTATGGTCTTTTGTCACGGGTTGTTGTTAATCGCGGGGATTTGGGCGTCTGATGTCAGGACTCGATTCTTCACTGGCGTTTTCGGGAATCGAGCAAAGCCGACTGCCCGCAGGAACGCGGCTGTATCGGGGTAAGGTTCGTGATGTTTTAACTTCACCCTCGGCTATGATTTTGGTGACCACGGATCGAATTTCAGCTTTTGACCAGGTCTTAGGTGTTCTTCCCGGCAAGGGAGAAATTCTTAACCAAATGTCGTTGCATTGGTTCCACGAAACGTCTGACATTGTTCAAAATCATATTCTAAAAGAGCTTTCACCGCGTTCGGTTCAAGTCCGACAGGCAAAGGTCTTGCCGGTCGAAGTCATTGTCCGTGGCTACCTTACCGGCTCGGCTTGGCGCGACTGGCGTTCTGGGGTGGTAACACCAGGTTTAGAAGATCTGGGGCAAGCCTCAGGGTGGAAAGCCCATCAAAAACTACCCGAACCACGGGTCACTCCCTCGACCAAAGCCGAGGCTGGTGCCCATGACGAACCCATTTCGCATGAGCAGATCGTTCGGCAGGGTCTGGTTGAACAAGGCTTGTGGAAGAAAGTTGTTGAAGTTGCCCTCAAACTGTACGAGCGGGGCCGGCGTCGTTTGGCGGAACGGGGACTTATCCTTGTCGATACCAAGTACGAATTTGGTCTTGTGGACGGTCAGCTGATTCTTGTCGATGAAGTTCATACCCCTGATTGCAGTCGCTTTTGGTACTTGGAAGATTACGACGCGGCGTTCCGAGAAGGCCGCGAACCCAAAAAGTTAGACAAAGAATATTTTCGAGCCTGGCTCCTTTCGCAGGGGTATCAGGGGTACGGCCCGGCACCTGCCATTCCCGAGGCTGTCTGGGAGGGGACACTTTCGCGATACCGTGAGGCGTTCCACCTCATAACGGGCCGTGAATGGCAACCTAGTCAAAGAACAGCTGAAGCCGAAACACAACTTTTACTGTCCTCCTTGTGACGCGTTCCCGACGGGGAACCGTCGGGAGGTGTTGCGTGTTAAGGTTTCGATTGGTAGGGTTTTTCGTGTTTGTTTTGGCGGCTTTGGTGTCTTGTGTTCCCATTTTGGGACCACGACCGCAAAATTCGCTGACGCTTTTGACCTGGAATGTCCAAAATCTTTTTGACGATGTCGCCGATGGCGGGGAATACCCTGAGTTTGTTCCTGGTCAAAACTGGGGTCAAGGCGATTTTTTATCGCGCTGTCAAAAAATAGCCGATGTGTTGCGCGCCTTACCCAGCCCCGGAGCTGACCTTGTTGCTTTTCAAGAAGTTGAAAACGAACACGTTGTTCAAGTTTTACGCGACCGATTTTTTGCCGGTTTAGGCTACCGCTGGTCTGCTATTACCCCGGGCGAAGGGATCCGCTCGGTTTTGCTCTCGCGATACCCTTTGACAAACGTTGGGGCGTTCTCGCCCTCGTGGAAGGGGCAGCCGGGAAGGCCCCTGCTCGAAGCTCAAGTAACAACACCTTCTGGGTCTGTGGTCATCTTGGTCAATCACTGGAAAAGTCGGCTTCCTGACCCCGAAGAAACTGAGCCCGATCGGCAGGCTTGTGCCCAACTTCTCAATCAAAGACTTTTATTCTGGCAACAACAAGTTCCTGGGCCGTTAATTTTGGCCGTCGGCGATTTTAACACTGGCAAGGATGAGTACCCGGCTTTGAGCTGGAGGAGTGCTCAAAACCCCGGTGCCGACCGCACTCAGCCGTGGCTGAGCGTTTGGACTGACGAAGCCTCGGCACAGAAAGCGGGGTGGGGGTGGCGTGAGGTTTGGCAAGCTAGCCAACCGGGAACCTACTTTTGGCGAGGCCAGTGGTCACATTTCGATCATGTGTTGATTGCCTCCTCTAGTCTAAGGTCGGTTGGGTATGCTCAGGCCGAGGCTGGCCCCTTTACGACACAGGCTCAGCTTACCGCACAGGGGGTCCCCCACGCCTGGTCGGTCCGTGATCGTAAAGGAATTTCAGATCATTTGCCGGTGTATTTGAGGCTGGCTTTGGCGCGTTAAGGCCGAAGCTTCTTTACCTTTTTAAGGATTTCCCTTAGAACGTAACCATGGAATATTCAAGCGCCCAGGACTACCGTGCCGATTTGGAACGGCGTGCCGCTTTGCCAGACGGGTTTTCCACCGCCACTGTAGCGTTAACCTTCGAACCCAAAGAGAGGCCCGTGCCTCAACCATTGCCGATGAAGCTCAACCTTTTGGTCCTAGACGAGCCGACGGCCGCTTTTGCGGGATTATTCACCCGCAATGCCTTTCCGGGCGCACCCGTGATCTTGGGGAGGGAGCTGTTATCGCGCCCTCTGTCCCGAGGCGTTTTGATCAACAATAAAATTGCCAATGTTGGAGGCCCTACTGCCTTAGCGGACGCCCGTGCCCTTCAGTCTTCGGTGGCGGCGGTGTTTGCGTCGCCCTCTCATGAGTTTTTCGTCGCCAGCACGGGCATTATTGGTTGGTCGTTGCCGGTTGCCGAAATGACGGCGGTTCTGCCTTCTTTAGCCGAGGAGCTGCAGTCAAAATCGGCGTTAGGTTTGGCTGAAGGCATAATGACCACCGATGCCTACCCCAAGGTACGGTCCCGAAGCTTGTTTGGCGGTCGCGTGGTAGCCGTCGCCAAAGGGGCTGGCATGATTGAGCCTAACTTGGCAACCATGCTGGTCTATATCATGACCGACCTTGAAGTCTCGCGAGCGTCGCTAAGGGATATTTTGGCGCGTACCGTCGATAAGACACTCAACCATATTAGTGTGGATGGCGACCAGTCTACCAGTGATATGGTGTTGGCCTTTTCGAGCCAGCGTGTACCGTGTCCGGACCAGCAGGCGTTTGAACGGGCTCTCGAAGAGGTTCTACGTGAACTAGCCCAGGACATCGTTCGCAACGGCGAGGGGACATCGCATGTGCTAGAAATTCGCGTCAACGGTACCGAAACGGATTCTGAAGCGTTGATGGTTGCTAAGGCTGTTGCCAATTCTCCGTTGGTGAAAACAGCCGTTTTTGGCAATGACCCCAATGTGGGTCGAGTCCTGTCTGCCGTGGGTGACGCCGTGGGCAACGCCGGAAAGACCCTGGAACGTGCACAAATGGTGCTGGTCATTGCCGGTCAAACGGTTTTTGATCAGGGTGTTTTTCTATTGAACCCTGAAAAAGAAAAGCATCTTTCGGCTGCCTTTCAGGCGGCTTCACAGCCAGAACGCAAAGAAGGTTATCCCCGCCATGAAAACAATGTGGTGTTTGAAGTAACTCTGGGCAAAGGCCGGGGTTCTTCCACTGTCTGGGGAAGTGACCTCAGTTATGAATATGTGCGTGAAAACGCTGATTACCGTAGTTAATGCTGCTTATCGCTGTTAAAAAAAGGAAAAGATATGGATTCTACCCGAGCGTCTGATGTCAACCGCGAAACCCGGATCAACGAAGCCGTCAACCTCTTTCAAGTCACAAAACGAGAGTTAGGCAAACGGATCGTTGGTCAGACGGCCTTAATTGAAGGTTTGGTGATGGGGGTCGTCGCGGGGGGGCACGTTCTTTTAGAAGGTGTACCCGGTTTGGCAAAGACCCTGGCGATAAAAACTTTGGCAGAGGTCATGGGCCTTGATTTTCGCCGCATTCAGTTTACTCCCGACCTTTTGCCTGCCGACCTCATTGGAACCATGGTTTACCGTCAGCAGACGGGCGAGTTTCTTCCCCGCAAAGGCCCTGTGTTTTCAAACTTTATTCTGGCCGACGAAATTAACCGGGCTCCCGCCAAGGTTCAGTCCGCTCTGTTAGAGGCCATGGCAGAAAATCAGGTGACCATTGGCGAAAATACCTTTGCGCTTCCTGACCCATTTTTTGTTTTAGCGACGCAGAACCCGATTGATCAAGAAGGAACCTATTCGCTGCCTGAGTCACAGCTGGACCGGTTTATGGTCAAGTTGGTGGTCGATTACCCAACCCCCGAAGAAGAGTTGCATATTCTTAAAGTAGTTGCGGCAGATCGTGATGACCTCCCGCCTCTTCAGCGGGTGCTTGATACTTCAGGGTTGATGACCATTCGCCGGGCCCTGTCGGCGGTAAGACTCGATGAAAAGATTGAAACGTACATCGTGGCGATTGTTCATGCGACCCGTGAAAAAGATCGCAGAAATTTTTCGTTTGCCCGATTTATTGAATATGGAGCTAGTCCGCGCGCCTCGATTGCCTTGTACCGCTTGGCTCGGGTCAAGGCCCTGTTTGAAGGTAGAGGGTTTGTTTTACCCGAAGATGTCAAAGCGGTAGCCCCCGCAGTTCTGCGCCATCGTTTAGTTTTGTCCTACGAAGCAGAAGCGGAGGATATGAAGGTTGATGATGTTGTAAAAATCCTCTTGTCCGCTGTGGCTATTCCCTGAGAAGGCCATGGAAGTTCAAGACTTTTACGGCAAAGTTCGTCAGCTCCGCCTTTCGGCCACGCGCTTAGTTGAAGGCCTGTACTCAGGAAACTACCGCTCAGTCTTTCGAGGACCTGGTCTCGAATTTGACGAAGTCCGGGAGTATGATCCGCATGACGATGCTAGGTTCATCGATTGGAATGTGTCGTCGCGCTTAGGTAGTCCGTTTACCAAAAAGTTTCGTGAAGAACGAGAATTGAGCCTCCAAATTCTAGTTGACGTCTCGCCATCACTCGATTCAGGGGCCTCCCTCCTCAATAAACGCGAAGTGGTAAATATTCTGTTTGCCAATTTGGTTTTTGCTGCTGTTGCCTCAGAAGATCGGGTGGGTGCCGTCTTTTTTTCAGACAAAATTGAGCATTGGGTTCGGCCTCGTAAAGGAAAAACACATGCCTTGTCGCTGGTTCATGATTGCCTGGCCTTGAGATCGCAAGGAAAAGGTTCAGACCTTGCCCTAGCCCTTCGAAGCGCCCAAGAAGCGATGACGAGGCGCGGAATTGTGGTGATCCTATCCGACTTTAAAACAACGGGGTTTTGGAAGAACCTCTCCCTCTTGTCCCGTCGCCATGATGTGATTGCCATTCGTGTCTTTGATGCCGTAGATTCGGAGTTTCCCGAAGGGGGCCTGGTAGAGTTATTTGACCCCGAAACGGGACGCAGTGTTCAGGCCTATGGCCAGTCTTTGAAATTTCGCAAGGATTATCATGATTTTTGGGCACTTCATCGCTTGTATTGGAAGCGCGAGTGCTTACTTCGAGGTGTGCATATCCTTGAAGTCAGTACTGAGGATGATCCAGGTGCCAAGTTGTTGCAATATTTTACAAAACGGGAACGCAAGAAGTGAAGTGGCTAGGTTTTTGTTTCCTCCTGTGGTTGGGTTATCCGCTGTTTGCTCAAAGCCCCGTTGGGGAGACTGCGCGGTCGGCAAGTTCTGATAAGTACGCGATTGCCGACGAGGTGTTTGTTCCTCCTCAGTATACCGTCGGTGATCATGTCGAACTTCGCTTATCTCTTTTACCAAAAAAGGGAGTGCAAATCATTGCCAGCCGAGAGCTGCCAAGTGAGCCGTGGCTAAAGATTCTTGGGGTAGCTGTGCACCCCGAAGGGGCTTTCGTTCGCGTTAACGTAAAGTTCATTCCGTTTGCTCCGGGGAGCAAGACTTTGCCTCCGCTTCCTTTGGGTGATGTCGTGCTGTCGGGAATACGAATTCATACAACAAGTGTACTGAACCCCCAAAATCCTGGGGACTTAGCCCCTCCTCAACCGCCTTTGGCCCTTCCTCAAACTGATTTGTACCTTGAGCTTGGCCTCTTTCTTGTTTTGGTTTTACCCTTTGTTGTGTGGAAGCTTTTTCGCCCCATTAGCTTTCTTTGGAGGGGCCTGAAAACACGCACTTCCCGAAAAAAACCTTTTCATCGCTTAGAAAAAGGTTTAAAAAAGCTGGGCTTAAAAGCGGGACAGCTCCCCGGTCCCGAGTTTTATACCGAATTTTCGTTTTTAGTTCGTCGTTATCTGACAGATCGTTTAAAAAAGCCAATGATGGCAGCAACCCCACTCGATTTGTCCGAAATGTTGGGGTCACTTCCGTCTGCGTGGTCTGCTGAATGGATCCGCTTGGTTCATCGGGCTGATGTTGTGCGGTTTGACAGTCGTCAGCCAGCCTTAGCTGAACGCTGGGAGGATATTGCCGCTGTTAAAGCCCAAGCGGCCTCTCTGGAATCGGGGGAGGGGTTAAATGTGGACCTTTGAAGCTCCCGGCTATTTAGTTCTGTTACTTCTTTTGCCAATTCTTGTTGGCTTGAGACATTTTTGGCGAGCAAGAGGGGGGAGAATTTCCTTACCGTTGGGACTTTGGAAAGGGGCTAAGCTAGCTTCGTTTCAACCCGTGCTCACCTTTTTTAATGCGCTATCCCAACTGACCTTTTGGTTGGCCTGGGTTGCTGTGGTCTTGGCCTTAGCGGGTCCTATCATCACCCACCAGAAAAAACTGTATTTAAATGACGGTTCTGACATCATGATTGTGCTGGATGAATCGCCGAGTATGGCGGCTCAAGATTTTCCCCCTCAAAGTCGTTTTGACGCAGCGAAAGCTGTCATAACGCGCTTTGTCCATGGTCGTCAAAACGATGAAATTGGCCTTGTGCTTTTTGGCTCCGAAGCTTTGTTGAGTGTGCCTCTCACTACCGACTACCAGACGTTTATCCACGAAGGACTTGATCGGGCCCGGGTCATGGGGCTGGGCGACGGAACTGCCTTAGGTATGGGTATTGCCGTTGCGGCTCTGCACCTAGAAAAGGCACCGGGTAAAAACAAGATGATTGTGGTACTTACCGATGGCGACAACAATGCGGGAGAAATTCAACCAGGAACAGCCGCCGAATTGGCCCATTCTTTGGGAATTCGACTGTATTTGGTCGGTATTGGAACCCCTGACACTGTCCCCTTAGAGGTTCGGGATCCTCGTACCGGTTTAACCTACAGTGGAACTCTCGAAGGGGGTTTTCATGAAAACTTTCTTCGCAGTTTGGCGATTCCTCCTTGGGGTCAGTACTTTTCAGCCTCCTCACCGGGGAGTTTAGATTCCATCTTTCAATCCATCGACTCACGTGAAACATCTTCGCGAAAAATTCAAATTGAAGTGGTGAACGATCAGCTGTACGCCTATTTTGTTTGGGGTGCCTTAGCCCTTCTCCTGTTTTCGTTTTTTGTCCGCAAGCTAGTTTTGAAGGAGATCATGTGATTTTCGCTCGACCCGAGGTCTTGTGGACTCTCAGCATTCTTCCTGTGGTGTTGGTTATCTTGGTTATCTCTTATCGGCGTGGACGAAGAGAGCTGTTGCGCTTGGGCGGGGAGTGGCGGCAACACAGGCTGGCGGGTATCTATTTTGTCAAGAGTTTTTTTGCCGGTCTTTTGCTACTAGTTGCTCTTAGTGGATTGATTTTTGCTTGGTCTGGCCCCTCTTGGGGAGAACACTCCGTACCTGAACATGAGAATGGCTTAGATGTCGCCTTAGTTTTTGACGTGTCTTGGAGCATGACCGCGACGGATATTAAACCGGATCGGTTGGCTGCAGGGGTAGAAGCGGCACGGTTTATTTTGCGGACTTTCCCGCAGACTCGCTTCTCGTTAGTAGCCTTCAAAGGTCGAGCACGCATTTTAACCCCCCTGACGATGGATACGGATGATTTAGAAAACTGGCTCAATGATTTGGGCCCCACGGTGGCGCCAGGGGTCGGTAGTAACCTTGCCGCCGGGTTGCTAGAGGGGTACCGTTCCTTACAGTCCCCAGACGATCACCACAAAGCAGTCATTTTGTTTACTGACGGCGAAGCTCGTGACGGCGATGCGATTTCTGCTGCCCGAACCTTGGCCTCACGTGGGGTTGAGGTCTTTGCCTTTGGGCTAGGAACTCGTAAGGGCTCGACAATTCGTCAAGGAAAAGGTGTTTTAGTAGATGATTTTGGGTTTACCGTGATTACCAAGTTGAACCCTGACTTATTACGTGAAATTGCTTCTGAAACTAGCGGAAGGTTTTACAATGGTGCCGATCGTGACCGTCTAGACGACTTGCAAAGCCGGTTAACGAGCCTAGAAAACCCCGCCGTGCGAGGTGGTGTCCAGTGGGAGCCCGCTCCCCAGTATCGGCTGTTTTTAATGGTGGCGTTGTTGTGTCTAACGGGAGCTGTACTCCTTTGGGCCTTGCCCTGGAGGAAAATTCTGTGAAAATCCTTCGACTTCTTGCGGGTTTAGCCCTCGGTGTTACGTTAACCGGTTGTTCTGACGCTGGTGACGGGCTTGCGATTCTTTCAGGTAACTATGAGTTTCAGAGGGGTAACTACCCGTTAGCCAGCTTGAGGTATCTTCAAGTTACCCAAAAAGACCGCTTCGGTCCCTGGGTCAATTATAATTTGGGTAACGTTTACAACGCTTTAGGCGAGGCCAACTCCGCTTTGGCGGTTTGGAACAATGTTGACCGAAAAGCTCCCGAGGAACTGCTGTTCCGATTGGCCTTTAATAAAGGGGACCTGCTATATCAAAAGGGCTTGTACAAGGAAGCTTATCACAGCTTTCAACAGGCTTTGTTGCTCAAACCCGCTAATTTTGAGGCCAAACATAATTTGGAGCTGTGCCTTTTAAAAATTCAATCCTTTGCCAATGCGCCGGCACCAGTGATTTCTGCCGCGCCAACCACACCGACGACACAGACCAAGGCGCTGCTTGATTATGTCCAGCGCTTGGAAGGAAACCGATGGAAAAGCAACAACACGCAAAAAAGCTCGCCCTCTTCTTCGGACTGGTAAGTCTTTTCGGACTAGTAACAGCTCTTCGCCCCTTTCCGCTGGCGGCGCTGGAGGCAAAGCTCAGTCTGGATAACGACCGGTTTGTGGTGGGACAGCAGTTTAACGTCAATATTTTGGCGGATACGCCCGATCCCCTCCAGCTTAAGCTAGTCCCCGTGACGTATCCGCCAGAGTTAGAGTTAACCAGCGGACCTTTTGTTCGAGAAACCTCCTGGGAAAATAGTTCAGGGCAGGTGACCAAAGGAACCAAATTGACCTTGAGTTTTCGAGTTGTGAAAACAGGAATCGTGACTTTGGGACCTTTTACCGTGAGTTATGGCCAGCAGTCACTCTTGGTTTCACCGAAAACCCTCTACCTTTTGGCTCGCGACGAAGCCCAAAATCGGTTTCCCCTTCAAGTTGGTTGGTCTGTTCCCCCAGGACCGTACTATTTGGGTGAGGGAATTCCTGTCATTCTTCAAGTAAAGAACTTAGAGACCCTTCTTCAGCCCGCTGAACTTGATGTTTCGGCTCCTGCAAACACCCTTTGGGAAAAAGCCGGCAATATTGGGGATATCGAAGTAACCGCTATTGGTGATGACCGTATTCTGACCTTACCGTGGTCGGGGTGGATGATGGTCCCCACGCAGACGGGAACTGTCACCCTTCCTGCCGTCACCGTCAACGTCAACGGCTTGGTTCGTACGACCTCGCCGCTGAACTTAACGGTCCAAGCGATTCCTGCAACGGTAACGACCCGAGCTATTGGTGATTTTTCGTATGAAGCGAGAATCGAGCGTTCGGTTCAAAACCCGGGGCAAGTTAATGTCACTCAAGTCGTTCGGGGTAGGGGCAATTTTCCCTATCTTGTCCTTCCGGATGTCAATGCTCAGGGACTCCGTTTACTCAGCAAACAAGAAACCTCGGGCTACCGTCCCACGACGGAGGGCTATCAGGGGGATTTAACGGTTACCTGGAAATTTGTTGCCGATCACAGTGGGTCCTATACCGTTCAAGTACCCCCTTTTGTCTCTTACCAACCCAGCTTAGATAAAGTTTGGACCTGGGAAGCGAAATCAGAAACGATTAACCTTAACAACTCAGGTAAAGTTACGATAAAACCGGTAACCGTGCTGAATCCCCTTCCCAAGACGGAATGGGCACAGGTAAAGCCTTGGAACCTTGCCACAAAGTTTTGGTTTTGGTTAGCTTTTTTACCAGGTCCCGTGCTTTTTCTTTTGACCTTTCGGGGACGAAAAAGCCGTGGCAAGGGCTTGCTTGTCCTAATTCCTTTAGGGTTTTTCTTGATGAGCGCGGCAGATTCCAACGTTCATACTCCCATAAATCAGCCAGGCTATTGGTACAACCAAGGCTTAGAACAAAAACAACAAAAACAAACAGCCCTGGCAGTCAGGTCTTTTTGTCGTGCTCTCGCCTTGGGTTATCAAGGGCCACAAGCACTTACAGCACTTCATGAGGTAGAAAAAGATGCCCAGCTTACCGACCAGTTTCAAGTGTGGCAGGGGCCTCCTACCGACCTTTTTCTTCTGGCAACGGTTTTAGGTTGGAATCTCGCGTTTCTGTTTTGGGCATGGCATCGTCGTTCGGGCAAAGTCAGCTGGATTGTCCCGATGACGGTTGCCTTTCTTATTTTTGCAGCCTCCGGAGTGACAGCGGGAGTTTCTTTGGTTGAACGCTCTCCTGGGGATGCTGTTGTGGGGACGGGAGATGCACCTCTGCGGAGAGTCCCTAGTGATTTGGCAGAAAACTGGTTAACCGTACCTCAAGGGACTGTTGTTCGCTATCAGGGTCTGTCGGGGCCCTATGCCCTGGTAACCACGGGCTATGGTCTGCAAGGCTGGCTTAAGGTCAATTATCTTTTGCCTATTCAAGAATAAAAAGGACCTTTTCAAGAATAAAAAGCCATGAGAGGAGAGATTCAAAATGGATTTTGGTAAGATCCTCGATACTTGGGAACGTCATCAACCGCTTTCTAAGACTCTTAAACTTGAAAGCGAGGACGAAAGTGAAAAAAAGTTTCCCGTGCCTCAGTATCGCAAAGGAACTGTGAAAGGATTTGAAGCCCAAGAAGAGTTAGATTTACACGGGTTAAAACGCAATGAAGCTCAGGAACGCCTACGCGAGTTTCTTAACGACGCTGTCGCAGAGCATTTGACGAGACTACTGGTCATTCATGGCAAAGGCTTGCATTCTCCCCAAGAAAGCGTGATTCCTCACCTTGTACGCGATGAGTTGAGCCACTCCCCTTGGGTACAAGAGTATGGTGACGCCGAACGCCGCTTAGGAGGAACTGGTGCAACCTGGATTAAGCTCAAACTAAAATCCAACGACAAGATTTGAGGTAAAAAGGCCGAGGATAACAGCTAACGTGACGGGATCTGTTAGCGTTCGCGGAAAATGATACGTCCCCGGGATAGGTCATAAGGGGACAATTCAACTTTAACGTGGTCGCCGGGAACAATACGAATGTAGTTTTTTCTCATTTTCCCGGACAAATGCGCAAGAATGATGTGACCATTTTTGATTTCAACACGAAACATCGTGTTAGGAAGGGATTCCTTAACGACACCTTCTACTTCTATCGTTTCTTCTTTTTCAGCCATAAGTTGTTTTACTATAGAGAGAACCGTAAGGTCTTGTCAACCAGTTGACTTTTTCAACGAATTTGATCAAATTACCTAGGTTTTTTATCCCCGCCTTGGAGAGAAACTTGGACAAAGAATTTCTGAAAAAAATGCAGGAAGAGCTTCAACAC
>JAJXWL010000232.1 GCA_021781625.1 bacterium | reverse complement strand
ATCGTAAAAGAAAAGGGTTCATACCTTGCCGGATACGGTAGGTGAAGAAAGCGGCAAGCATTCTCGAGACTTTTAGAAACTGGTACCAGAAGAGCCGCCTTATGCAAGAAACCGAGAAATTCCGGATCATGCCTCGCTTTCATGAGTTTGGCATAGGTTAAGAAAACTATTGGCCCAGACTCAGCTTTATCGATCAATTCAGCCAGAATATCGTCTACTGAACCCTCCGGGATGATATCCAAGGGCACAGAGAGTAAAAGTATTCGCTTTACATTTTTGAGGAGGGGATGGTCCATGAGGAACTCTCCAGGAGTAAAATTTTGACAGCTGCCAGGGCGGCCGTACAGGCAGTTTCAGCCCGAAAAACCGTGGGGCCGAACCAAACGGGACTTGCGCCGTGCTTTCTCAGAAAGTCCGTCTCCTGCTGAGAAAAACCTCCCTCGGGGCCAATAAGCAAACCAATCTGAGAGGGACGGGATGAAAGATAGCCGTGGAGGCTAGCCTTGGCAAGAGGGGACTGATGAAAGAAGAGCAAGGGACCGCGGTTTTCCCATTGCCTCACGGCCACCTCTAAGGTGACGGCGGGTTGAATGGCCATGACCGGGTAGGCTCCCGATTGTTGACAAGCTTCACGAGCAATAGCGGACCAGCGATTCAAGCGAGCCGTCGGCTGATCTTCATGCCACTTGGCAATACAATGTTCTGTTTGTAATGGTTGAAAAGTTGTTGTGCCCAACTCGGCTGCTTGCCGGACGACATCGTCTAATTTTCGACCTTTCAGAAGTCCGGCCATCAAATGCAACTGAGGAAAAGACGTTTCAGGGGTAGCTTCAGGGGTTAAAGAAAGTTTCAGGCTTGTCGCGTCTAGGAAGATCAACTTAGCCTGCATTTTTTGCTCGTTGAGCACAGCCTCAAAGAGATCGCCCACCCCAAGCCGTCTGACGTGAACCAAGTAGTGGAAGCGCTCCCCTTCTAGCTGAGCTGTGAGAGGAGCTTCCCCACCCGATGAATGAACCTCCTCGGGGTAAAGGACGAAAACTTTCACTTTATGGGCAAGGGGCCCGCGTTCAGAAGGCGAATGGCCTCTTTGAGGGTAATGTCGTAATCCAGGTCGATCACTGGCGGAGTTTTGTTTTCAACACGGTCGACGTCTAAGCGTAGTAAACGACGAAGCAACCGGTCAGCCAGGGTGGGATTCTCCCGGTGGATTTGAACAGCCTGGGCGGCAATTTGTGTTTCGTCGGGCTTGCTGTGGACAAAACTTTTCCACGAAGCCTCTTCCGTCAGTTTCTGGATAGTCTGAATCTGCTCATCCGTGAGGGGTTTATCTTCGAAGACTTCGTTGGGCTTGATACCGATCTTATCAATATTGACGCCAGATGGGGTGTAATAGCGCGCCATGGTCATTTTAAAGCCAGTTCGGTCAAAATGGATAACCTGTTGGACTGAGCCTTTCCCGTAGGTTGTCCCCCCTAAAAGGAAGGCCCTTTTCCGATCTTTGAGGGCTCCGGCGAGAATCTCGGCTGCCGAAGCGCTACCTTTATCGACGAGAACGACAATGGGAATAGTCGAAGGAATGGACTGAGTTCCGTCGGCGGTATAGGTGAAGGTTTCGCCGGGAACTCGAGATTTGGTACTGACAATGACGCCGTCTTTAAAGAACTCACTGCCGATTTTGACTACGGCTTCGAGGAGTCCGCCTGGGTTGTTTCTGAGGTCGATGATGAGCTTCTTGTAGCCTTTCTTTTGAAACTCTTCGATGGCCTTGTGAAAGTCTATAGGGGTATGTGCTGTAAATTGAATGATGCGAAGATAGGCAATATCTGGAGCAATCCAGGCAGTTTTTACGCTGGGAACCTGAATAATTGCGCGGTTTAAGGTAAAGTTCAGCAAGGTGGCCTTACCACGTAATACGGTCAGTTTGACCTCCGTGCCGGCTTTCCCTCTCAAAAGGTCCAAGACCTTGGTGAGACTCAAGTTATCTACGGCTTCACCATTAATCTTCGTGATTTCATCCCCAGCGAGAATCCCTGCCTTCCAGGCTGGGGTGTCTTCAATGGGGGCGACAATTTCGACATACTTATCTCGAGGATTACCACTTTTTGCGGCTACCGCAGGGTCGGCTTTTTCCACATAAAGGCCTATGCCGCCGAACTCCCCTGTGGTGGTATCGTTCAGACTCATGAGCTCGCTTTGGGAAAGGTAGAAGCTGTAGGGGTCGTTCAGGCTTTCGAACAACCCTTTCATGGCCCCTTCGAAAAGTTTGTGTTCATCAACTTTATCCACATAGTTCTTGTCGACAAAGGCCATGACCTGGGCAAACATCTGGGCGTAGTGGGATTCTTCAGGAGAAACCCCTGAAGCAGCACTTTGCCCAAAAACCGCTGGGCCGAGTGTAAAAAAGAGTATCAAAAAAAGGACAAGTGTCCCCGCACCCAATAAGGAGCGGTGCAGCCAGAGCTTCTTTTTTTCCTGAGGTTCCATGCGCGCCAATATACTGAAAAGCCTTGACCGTGGATAGGTGCGGAATTAGAATTACGCGAGGACTCTCGGAGGTTCAAGGTGCAAATTATTCCCATCGCCAGCGGAAAGGGAGGCGTCGGCAAATCGCTGGTCGCAGCAAACTTGGCGGTGGCATTAGCTCAATCGGGCAAACGAGTGGTTCTCGCCGATTTAGATTTAGGCGGTTCTAATCTTCACTTGATTTTGGGCTTGCGGGCTGTTCCCGTGGGGATTGGGACATTCTTTAACTCCCCCCACATGGATTTTTCTCAGTTAATTATCGACACGGAAGTTGAGAATTTGCGGTTCATTCCTGGGGACAATGAAATCCCTGGAATGGCCAATATGAAACCTGCGCACAAAAAGAGTCTTGTTCAAAACCTTTTAAGCCTTACAGAGACGGATTATTTGATTCTTGACTTAGGCGCTGGCACGAGTGCCAATACCCTAGATTTCTTTTTGTTGTCTAGTCACGGCATATTGGTGGCGACGCCTACCTTAACCTCCACGTTGAACGCCTATTTCTTTTTAAAGAATGCGATCTTTCGAGTCCTTGAAAACTCATTTGTCAAAGGTTCGTGGGCGCGTCGTCAGCTTGATAAACTGATTGCTTCGGGGACCGGGGCTCAAAAGCTCTATGTGACCCGCTTCTTAGAAGAAGTGAAAAATAAAGACCCGGAAAGTTGGGAAACCTACCATCAAGCGACTCAGAACTTTCAACCCCGTTTTTTAATGAATATGCTGGAA
>JAJXWL010000231.1 GCA_021781625.1 bacterium | reverse complement strand
GCCAAGCTTGGCGCGCAGACGGCTGACTAAAATATCCACCGCTCGGCTCGTGTACGAATCCATGCCCTTTAATTCGTGAAGAATTTCATCCCGAGAGAACTTTTTTCCGGGTTGTAGGGTGAGTAGCTTCAATAGTTCAAATTCTTTCGAGGTTAAACCTGCGGGAATACCCTTGAGGTAGGCTTCTCGTTCCGTGAAGCTGATTCGTAGTGAACCAAAAGACCGCTCTGAGGGGAGGTTGAAAACTTGTGTTCGCCGCAAGATACTTTGAATCCGCATGACCAACTCTTTCGGTTCAAAGGGTTTAGCCATGTAGTCGTCGGCTCCTCCTTCTAAACCGGCTACACGGTCTGTTACCTCTCCCCTGGCCGAAAGCATCAGGATGGGCGTATCACTTTCACGGCGAATCTCACGGCAAAGGGAAAGACCGTCTTGACCTGGTAACATCACATCTAAAACGATTAAGGCTGGTCGGAGACTTCGCAAGAGCTCTAAGCCGTTTTCAGGGGTGCTGGCTGATAGAGTTTCAAAGTGAAAGCGAGTAAGGTAAAGTTTGAGGAGTTCGAGGAGTTTCTCATCATCATCTATCACAAGTATTCGCGTCGCCACAGCTATGAAATACAACTTTGAAACAAATTGTTACAATTCTTAAGAAGATCTCAACGAATTCAACACGATTTTTTGCCTATTTTATTCCTGTGAAGAGTCGATTTTTTGGATTAATTTTGCTTTTGCTGGGACTAACCACTGGGGCGCACAGCGAGACGATACCCAAGTTGACGTCTCAGGCGAAGCCTGCTTTAGTAACGGTACACCCCTTTGCCGCTGACCCCGTGGCCAGCACCGTTCACCTCGGCTTAGGTTGGGCGACGTTAGCTTCTGCCATGGCTACGGGAATTCTGGGCCCAGGTAGGGCTAGTTTGTCTGTACACCAAACCTTGGGCTATATTACAGCCGGCTTAGCGGCGGCAACGATGGTTGCAGGAATTTGGGCACACTGGGGGGATGTCGGTTTAGCGTATAGCTGGGATAACCCGAATAACATTCATGCCCTCTTGGGGGCTACAGGGGGTACGATGATGATCCTCGCCCCTTTTGTCGCGCCCAACACTTTACATAAAACCTTAGGCGAGGCTGGTGGTTTCCTGATGGGTGTGGCCGTGGTGTGGAAGCTTGTTTTCTGATGAAAAGAATTTTTTGCAAGGAGTGAACATGCGAAAAAAAATCCTAATGGGTTTGGCGATCTTTGGGTTGACCGCAGGACTTTGGGCCCAAAACCCGGTTGCCGTGGTGTTTGACGGAGCTACCGCCGCCAACCGCGATGCCTTTAAGTTCATGAAAGAACAGTTGGGGAAAGATCAAGCGGACTTTACCTTGGTCCCAGTGGATCTGTCGACAGAGTCGGCAACCGGACCCTATCGCGCCGTTTTTGTGCTCAATAGTGGCCTTACCGATGGGATTGATAGCACTTTGGGAACTTGGCTGGAGGCCTGGCCGGATAAAGCGCATACCTTGCTCATCACCTTGAAGAAGGGGTCTAAATCGTTAGAAGTCACTCCCGTCGTGGCTTCACCGGCGACACTGGGTGTCGATGCTGTAACTTCGGCAACGACCTGGACGGGTGCGGGGCTTGCGGCACTTTTTGGGGGACAGCCTTCAGCGAACTTTCGTATGCACGAAAAATGGGTGAGTTACGCGGTGAACTGGGTAAAACAGCACCCCTAGGAAGTTACATGGTAGCCTTACTTCTTCTTTACTTAGTGATTCCTGTGGCTCAAGTGGTCTATTTTGTGCTACAACAACCTGTTTTAACCTTGCCTTCGATTATTGACTTTAGTGCGGCAATTCTCAGTTTTCATTGGATTCTGGCCAATATTTTGACGGCTTCGAAATTGCCTTTTCTTCAACGGCACTTTCCGTACGACGCCAGGATTCGATTTCATATCTTGGCTACCTTAGGGTTGGTTTTTGCACTGACCTATCATGCTTTGTTTAAAATCTTGGGTGGTAAGTCGATCGACCTGATCACCTGGGCGTTGTTGGCGGTCATCCTCTTGTTTTTACTGAGCTCGGTGCTTTGGGTTCCGGTGCCCGGTCTAGTGGCGTTACGCCGCTGGTTTACCTCTCTAAAAATTCCCGGAATCACCCATGCTTACGACGGCGGCAAACAATGGCACCGCTTTTTAGTCCTCTTTTTAGTGGGGCTCTTGGGGTTGCATGTAGCGGAATCTGACTTTATTCAAGACCCCCTTCAAAGTGGTGCCTTGCTGGCATTACTGGCAGCCGTTTTGTATTTTCTTGCAGCGTTAGCCTCGCTAGTGCTGATTCGGTTGGGGGCCTTTCGGGTGACTGCTAAGTTAGTTGCAGTTGAAGAACACCAAGGAATTCTTCAGTTGAAGTTGTCGACCCGCAAACCCTTAAAGTATCACAGCGGTCAATTTTGTTTTGTGCAGGCCAAAGTCAACGGTCAAAAAGAAGAACATCCGTTTTCATTTTTGAGTGTTCCCGGCGATACGCATGCTAGTTTTGCTGTACGTATGGTGGGTGACTTTACACAAGGGCTGACAAAATTGCCCCCGGGTTCACGGTTGCGCTTACGGGGAGGCTTTGGGGGCTTTCACCCTCGCCGACGGGATAAAGCCCTTTGTTTGATTGGGGGCGGGATAGGTAGTGTTCCTTTTGTCAGCGTAGCAAAAGATTTGGCTCGTCAAGGCGATTCTCGACCGCTTGTCTTGGTACTTTCGGTGCGAGAAGAAAAAGAGGTCCCTGATTTAGAGGAACTTAAAAAATGGGCAGCCGAAAAGCCCAACTTCACGCTCAAACTTTTAGTGACCTCACAAACCCGCGAACGGTTATCACGTGAGTATTTCGCGGCCAATTTGGACAATTTCTCAAAGTATACCTTTGCGGTTTGTGCTTCGCCTGGAGTTCAACGGGTGGTTTTAACGTCCTTGAAAGCTTTAGGTGTGAAGACCTCTCAAATTCGGACCGAAAGTTTTGATTTTGCTCCTGGCTTAGGCTAAAGCTGGAATAGGTTTAAGAATGAGAAGATTAATACATGACTAAGCCTCTCACCTCGTTAAGACGGACTTTAATTTTACTCAATACGCTGATTCTGACGTTGATGGCGAATATCGATGCTTCGATAGTCAACATTGCTCTTCCCAACATTGCCAAGTCTTTTCATGCCGGAATGAACAACGTCCAATGGGTGGTCAGTTCGTATTTGATTACCATTTCTGCCGTCATCT
>JAJXWL010000230.1 GCA_021781625.1 bacterium | reverse complement strand
AGTTCCCTCTACGTCAGCCCTCGAGCAAACTTCCGAAAACACCCTTTCAGCCTACCAGCGTGGGAAGGTCGCACTGAGCGATGGCAGAAGCCTGACGACAGTTTGGGGGTTACCGAACTTTGACAACCTGGATTATTCCCTCCAAACTCAAGGCCGCCTGCTTGAGAAGCTTAATTCCAGACCTGACGAGAAAGTTTTGGTCTGGGAACCTGGCCAAGGCCACTCTTTGCTGATGTTGGGGGCCTGTCAACTGACTATTGCGGGGACAGATCTCTTGGCCCTTCGCGCCTCGCAGAACAATATTCCCTGTCCCAGCCTCCCAGTAGCCGATTTTGCTTTATTAAAGGACCAAGTCTCCCTGCAAGACGTAGTGATTTTGAACTGGCAGTCCCATCCCAAGGTTCCCTGGGTGTCCTCGGTTCAAAAGACATTAAAAACACTGCTCAAGGCACAGGGCAGGGTACTCCTTTCGGGGACTTCGACCGACATGGCCCGCTTTTTGGAGCAACATCGGGGCTTTCGCCTTTTAGACGAGGCCCGCTGGAGAGGGTTCCGCTCAATTCTTTTAGAAAATCAAGTCCTTTGAAATGAGTTCCTTTAAGCAAATTGGGCCTGAGGACTTGCCGGTTGGTGAGTTTTTGTGTCATAATTCAATAAGGTTTAACCTGAACGGAGAGTATTATGAGAATCACCACCAAAGGTCGTTATGCATTAAAGGCCATTTTATTTCTCGCCGTGAACGCTCAGGGTAGCCCCATCTCCATTAAAGATATTGCCAGTGCTGAAAAGGTTTCGCCCGAGTTTCTCGAACAACTCTTTTTCAAATTGAAAAAGGCCGGTATCATCACTTCAGTCCGTGGACCTGGAGGTGGGTTTTCCTTGAACCGTCCCTTAGAAGAAGTCACGGTCAAAGAGATTTTTGATGCTGTGGGCGAAGGCCTGGATTTAACGCCTTGTACGTCCTGTTCTGACAACGTTCCTGTCTGTACGGAAGCTGACGAATGTCTCACCTACGATGTTTGGAAGGCTGCCGCCGATCAAATTCAGGGTTATTTTTCAAGTTTAACCTTAAGAATGATCTTGGAAGGCAAGGCCCGCCAGTTCTGGGACCCGGCATCGAAAGATACCGTCTCGGCATAACTTCTTGCCGTGCAAGAGCTGATTGACTCAACCCATCTTAACCCCTACCTGGCACTGACACTTTCTTCTTTCTCGTTGGCAGTTGTGATTTGGTCTGTACTCTGGTTGTTTTTGTCACGGGGTGGTCGAGGCCTTTTTCGTTGGGGACCCCAAACTTGGAAAATCCCTTTGCTGTTAGCCGGGGTTCTCCCCCTACTTTTAGCTCTACTGGCCTTAACCCCTCTGTCGCCAGCCTTACAAAGGGGGTTGAGCTTTGCCGGGGCGGTCTTAGGGGTTTTTGCAGCTTTGACTTTAGGTGCTTCAGCTTGGCGTCGACACCAGCTGATTCAAAAATTCACACCTCCCTTAGGCCCACGGTTACTGAATGTCAAGCAAGGTTTAAAGGTTCCCGGAGACTGGTGCCTTATGGTGACTTCCGACCCGCACTTGGATGCCGCCACCTCAGATACCGGGGCTACCATGGCCCTGTTACGGCGTGCTACGCAAATTCCCGTTCAAGCTTTGCTCATTTTGGGGGATTTTGTCGAACAAGGTTTGGTGGGATGGGGGTTAACTCTGAAGATCTTGCGGGAAGGATTGGGGAATTCGGTGCCCTTGTTACCACTTTTAGGCAATCATGATGCCCTTTTTGGCGGGGATAAACTCTTTTTAAAGGCCTTTCCCCTGCAACCGACGACTTCGGGTTCGCCTTGGTATTATACCTGGGATGTGGTGAGTTCCACGTCTGTTAGTGTTCGCTTTTTTGTGCTCCACTTGCTTTGGGGAACTGAGACCTTTGGAACAGCCCAGCGTATTTGGTTAGAACAAGCCTTGGCCGAAACCCCACCAGGTTTCGTCAAAGTGGCCTTATCTCATTGCTTTTTTGCTAGTTCCGGCTGGACGAATGCCCGCGGCCGCTCTTGGTTTGATCATCCCGAAACCTTAGCAGAGGTTGCCCCTGTGTTAGAGGCGGGAGGGGTCAGCCTCGTGATTTCTGGACATCAGCACCAGTTAGAAGAATTGTCGTATCGGGGAATCCGTTACGTCGTGGTAGGTAGCGCGGGTGCGGTTGCCCCTCCGATCACGACAGAATCGCCTTATTCTCTGTGGCGGTCCCGTCGTAATAAAGGGGCACTTTTGCTTAGGGGAACAGCCCAGGGTCTCGAACTGGTTTTCGAGGATGAATTTGGCAAGGAACTGCACCGTTCACGGCTTGACCCCGTTCAGCCGGCCCCTACCCTCAGATCTGATAATCAATAATTAGCGCATCTCGTGGCATAATCATGGGTTCTTGAGGCCGATTTTGAATGATGGAGTACGGCGGAACAGACGTGGTAATCCAGCAGTTACCCCCGACCGTGGAGTGTTTGCCAATGACGGTTTCTCCGCCCAAAATGGTCGCCCCTGCATAAATCGTAACGCGGTCTTCGATGGTGGGGTGACGCTTTTTGGCCTGCTCATTTTTTCGAACCGACAAGGCCCCCAAAGTAACCCCTTGGTACAGTTTTACCTCATCACCAATGATACAGGTTTCTCCGATGACAATTCCCGTCCCATGGTCGATGTAAAATCGGCGGCCAATTTGAGCCCCAGGGTGAATATCGATCCCTGTTTTTCGGTGAATAAGCTCACTCATCATCCGGGGAATCAGAGGAACCTGAGCTTCGTATAAGAGGTGGGCCAGCCGGTAAACCAAAATAGCCTCGACCCCTGGGTAAGCTAAAATGACTTCAGCGGCAGACTGTGCGGCGGGGTCGCCATCGAGAATAGCTTGAACATCATCTTGGATTTGTCGTCTGACCAGAGGAATGGCCTTTAAAAGATCAAAAGCGGCGGTTCGGGCTTGTTCTTGAACTTGTTCGCTTAAGTGATGATGAGTTTCCTTGCAACGTGAATACCACAAGGCTCGTTGGATTTCTCGCATCAAACCTTTCGCCGCGCGGAACAAGTGTTCGGCGGTGGCATAGGGGAGGGTAGCTTCGTCCACAACCTGAAGCGTTTTGTAAAAGCCGGGAAACACCAGACTTTTCAGGTCTGAAAGAAGGTTATCGACAGATTCCATCGAAGGCAGTCGGGTCTCATCCACATGATTGATGCCCCCCACTTGGTGATAGGAGTCTAAGAGAGCTTGGACTATGTCGTGTACGGGCTCGGGAAACGTCATGACACAAAACTAGACAGGG
>JAJXWL010000229.1 GCA_021781625.1 bacterium | reverse complement strand
TAGAAAGTTCGGGAAGCATAGCCTCTAGCCATGGTTGGGAAGCTCGTCACCTCACGTTATGGCGAGGCAGTGACCTTGTGGCGGGGGCTCCCCTTTATAAAAAGAGTCATAGCTGGGGCGAATTTGTCTACGATTTTGCTTTTGCCGAGTTTGCTCAACGTCATGGTGGTCGTTGGTACCCCAAACTCGTCGGTATGAGCCCCGCCACACCCTCAATTGGTTGGCAAGTGTTGACGGCACCAGGTGAAGATGCCCAAGCCCTTACAGCAAGGTGGCTAGAAGAAGCCGTAAAGTTAGCTTTAGCCGAGCAGGCGGCCAGCCTCCAGTTCAATTTCACAGACCCGGCCTGGGCTCAGTCAGTCCTGAAACAGAACTCTGACTGGCATCATTGGAGCCATCAAAGTTTTTTGTGGAACAATCGAGGCTTAACCTCTTTTGAAGATTATCTTGGCAGTTTTGATAAAAATCAGCGTCGCAATATTCGGCGCGAAATAGAAGGGTTTGAACGTCAAGGTTATCGAACCGAAGTTATTGAAGGACCCGACATTCCCCAAGACTGGTTTTCCCTCATGGGAGCACTTTATGACAAAACAAATGCCCAGTTCGGTCCGTGGGCAGCACGCTTCCTTGAACCCGAATTTTTTGAAGGTTTGGACGCCCTGCGCCCATTTTTATTATTTGCCGCCACGTTTCGAGACCACGACCCCCAACCTCAAGCCCTAAGTTTTTTACTACACAATCACCAGAGGCTCATTGGAAGGTATTGGGGGGAAGTCGAACATGTTGACCTCCAGTATTTTAATGTCTGCTACTACACCCCCATTCGTTGGGCCATCGAACACGGGATTTCGGCCTTTGACCCAGGAGCCGGCAGTCCGCTGAAAGTCCGACGGGGCTTTGAATCTGAAATTCATTATAGCCTTCACCGTTTCTTTGATCCGGCCAGCGAAGCTTTGTTTCGATTGTACATCGATGAGGTAAACCGCGATGAAGAACGTCAGATTCAAGAACTCAACGAGTCTGTTCCCTTTCGTCAGGGTGGGATCTGGAAGCCAAGTGAGGGAAAAACGAGCTCAAAAGAACCACGGTCTTGACCTGAGCTAAGCTTTCTCGTTAGGAAAAGGAAGGAGTCATTTTATGAGTTCAAAAGGTTCAGGAGTCCCTAACCTCATTCCCTTGGTCTGGTCAACCCTCTTTGCGGCCTTAATTGCCGCCGGAGCTTTACTGGCCGTACCTTTGGGGGGAATTCCCTTTGTTTTGAGCAATTTTTTTATTCTTTTAGCGGGTTTAGTCTTAGGGCCATTTTGGGGTGGCTTGTCTGTGCTGTTGTACTTAGTCATTGGAGGTTTGGGCCTGCCCGTCTTTTCAGGGGGTACCGGTGGTCTGACTATACTTTTTGGACCTCATGCGGGATTTTTGTTCGGCTTTTTGGTGGGGGCTGTCCTGACAGGCTTGCTGAGAGATCCCTTGGGGAAGTCCATTCTTCGCAATAGCCTGGCTGTCTTGGTCGGAATTGTTGCCATATACGCGATAGGACTTCCGGTCTATACCTACACTACAGGTGGGGCTCTGTTACCTGTTGCGGTAAGTTTGCTTCCCCTTTTTGCAGGAGATTTGCTTAAAGGAGCCCTCGTAGTAGTGTTAACCAGAACCTTGTTTAGGGGGCTACCACTCTTGCACAAGACAACTCAGCAATCCCGCAAATGAATCGATCGAGCTAATGAACCGAACTGAACGTCATATCCCTACGCTCGAAGCACGAAACCTTATTCACACTTTTGAAAATGGGCGAAGGGGCTTGGACGATGTCAGCCTCACCCTGAGTCCCGGCAGTTTTACCGTCATGGCCGGTGCTAACGGGAGTGGTAAAAGCCTTTTCTTAAAACATTTGGTGGGTTTAGAACATCCCGACAGCGGTGAAGTCCTTTTAGACGGCCAACCTGCTCGTAGAAATTGGGGCAAAAGTCGCGCAAAGTTAGGCCTCACGTTTCAGGATGCCGAAGCTCAAATTTTAGGAACCACCCTTGAAGAAGACGTAGCCTTTGGCCCCCTTCAACAAGGCTTAACGACTCGCGAAGTGCGGGAACGCACTCAAGAAGCCCTCCGAGTTTGTGGTTTAGCGGGGCGTGAAAAAGACTTAACCGCCGTCTTGTCGGGTGGAGAAAAACGCCGTCTTAACCTTGCGTCGGTCTTGGCGCTTAACCCAGCCATCCTTTTGTTGGACGAACCCTTTTCCGGCTTAGATTTACCGGGGGTTCAAGCCTTTTTGTCCATTTTGTTGGACCTGCACCAAGAGGGCCGCACCATTCTGCTCGTTACCCATGACTTAGAAAAATGTCTGGCCCACGCCCAGCGCCTTGTGCTATGGAAAGATGGAAAAATTCTGGTGGACAGTACACCCCTCCAGGCTTGGGATTGCATTCCCGATGCAGGGGTTTTTCGTCCATCGCTGAACTCAGACCAAACTCACCAGCTGACCTGGCTGGGCCTGAGAAGCTAACATGCCGAGACCTTTACTCTTTCATTATCAACCGCGCACGGACATCCTCAGTAGACTTCCAGCTTTGAGCAAATTTTGGGGAACTTTGGGCTTTTCCTTAGTGGCCACTCAAGCCCCCCCTTGGGTTTTGGGACCAGCCGCTCTCTTTCTGACTGGAGTTTGGTTGGTAGCCAAAATCCCGTTTTCGGCACTATGGCGTCCAGTCCCTCTTCTTTTGGTGCTGAGCGCTTTAAACCTCACCCCTTTACTCCAGCTCCTTCCCTTGTTCCAGGCCACCCCGTGGTTCCAAACCAGCCCACAGTCTGGCTTGTCCGTGAAAGTCCTTCTCTTTCACGCTGGACTTCAAATCTCTCGCATCGCCTTACTTTTAGAAGCTGGGCACCTTTTAACAACTACGACAAGCCCAGGCCAAATCGCCGAAGTGGTTCGGGGTCTTTTCCGACCCTGGGGAAGGCTTAGGGCCTTGCAAAGCGCGGCACTGGTTTCGCTGACCATAAAAGCTATCCCCGAAATTCTGGACCGGGCCTCTCAAGTGAAAAACGCCGCTTTATTGAGGGGGATGAAACCGACCCCCTCGTTCATTTTGATCAAACTTTGGACCATTGTGTTGTTGAGGGTTCTCTTGACCCGTGGAGCCGAGACAGCACAAGCTCTTGAATTGAGGGGCTGGGGAGGAAACACATGAAACGGAATTATTGGGGAACCATTTCTTTGCTTATTGCCGCTGGGGGTTGGCTTTTTGTGCGATTTCAACCCTGGTGGTCTTTTTCTCCCCAAACTTTTCCCAACCCTTTAGAGCTGGCAGATGCTTTATT
>JAJXWL010000024.1 GCA_021781625.1 bacterium | reverse complement strand
TGCTGTGACAGGCCCCTTACCTTCAGGAACCGCAGACCTGCAGTTTCAGGGAGCGGTCATTGTGCTGAACAACTCAGGGACCACGTCGGGAAGTTTAGCCGGAAAAACAAAGTACAGTTGGAAGTGGCTGAACCGGTATGATTTGGCGGACGACAGTCCCTTAGTGCCCTTGGTTGAAAAAGCTCTGCCACTGACTCCGCCTGAAAATGGGCTGTCGGTGAGTGTTCTCTGGGGATAAAATACAAGGGGCGCTGTATAGCGCCCCTAAATCGGTGAGGAAGAATACTTAATCGGTGAGGAAGAATTTTACTCGGTGGTCACCGACTTCGCTAAGTTACGGGGGCGATCCACGTCTACCCCCAGCTCAACTGCCGTGTAATAAGCAAAAAGCTGAAGGGGTATGAGGGTTAAGAACGGCGCGAGAAGTTCTTCTGTATGCGGTACCAAGATCACATCGTTCGAAATCGCCGCCACTCGAGGGTCCGAGCTATTGGTGACGGTGATGACCTGACCTTCTCGGGCTTTCACCTCTTGGATATTGCTCAAGACTTTTTCAAACGAGTCGCCCTCGGTGAGTAAAAAGATACTGGGCGTTTCAGGCCCGACCAGGGCCAAAGGTCCGTGCTTTAAGCCGCCAGAAGAGAAGCCTTCTGCATGTCGATAGCTGATTTCTTTGAGCTTGAGAGCCCCTTCCAAGGCTATGGGGTACTGAATGCCACGACCCATGTACAAGAAATTGGTATGGGAAAGGTACTTTCGTGCCAACTGATGAATTTGGGGAGCCTGAGTTAAGACCGCGTCAATCTTGCTAGGAAGTTCCTCTAGGCTTCGTAATAATTCTTTACCTCGGGCCAAACTTAAAATGTGCATTCGTCCTAATAATAACGTAAGAAGGGCCATAATGCCGATTTGTCCCAAAAAGGCTTTGGAACTGGTGACAGAAATTTCGGGGCCAGCGTGAATGTAGACCCCACCCTTGCACAGACGCGCAATGGTGGACCCGACAGCGTTCACGATACCCAAGACTCGGGCCCCTCGTTGTTGAATTTCTTGAATGGCTTGAATGGTGTCGGCGGTTTCACCGGATTGACTGACGGCAAAGTACAGGGTGTCTTTGTCAACAATCGGGTTACGGTAGCGGAACTCCGAGGCATCTTCGGCCGTAGCCGGAATGCGGGCCACACTTTCTAACAAATAGGCCCCTACCTGGGAGGCATACAAGGCACTCCCCATGGCGATGAAGACGACTCGTTTGACATCCAAAAGATCTCGACTTTCTAAGTTTAAGCCGCCGAGTTTGGTCGTCCCAAAATCTGGAAGCAGTCTACCGCCATGTCCAAAAGCACGGCGAAGAGCTTCAGGCTGTTCATGAATTTCTTTGACAAAGTAATGGGGAAAATCGCCCATAGAAGCCGCTTCGGCAGTCCAAGAAAGCTCTTCAGCAGAACGGGGGACGACTTCGTTTTGAAGGGTTTTGGTCACCCATTCATTTTTACGGATGATCACCATCTCTCGGTCTTCGAGGAACGCAGCTTCTCGTGTCATTCCAATGAAAGCGGCCGGGTCAGAGGCTAAAAAGATTTCGTCTTTACCTTGTCCAATGACCAAGGGGGACCCATTTTTCGCACCTATCATCAGTTCGGGGTGGTCGGCAAAGACCGCCACAATCCCATACGTACCGACCAGCCGACTCAGGGCCCAACGAACCGCTTCCTCAGGGGTATACTGTGGGTTTTGGGTCAGAGCTAATTCAATAAGGTGTGGTATGACTTCTGAGTCTGTTTCACTTTGAAACGTATAACCGTGCTTGATCAGCTCTTCTTTGAGAGCAACGTAGTTATCAATAATCCCATTGTGAACAATCGCGACTCGGCCCGACTGACTGAGGTGCGGGTGAGCGTTGGCATCGGTCACTTTACCGTGGGTGGCCCAACGGGTGTGGGCAAGACCACAGTGAGCGGCCTGTGGTTCAGGAAGAATTCCCTCGAGGTTCAGAATTTTTCCTTTTTTCTTATAGACTTTGATTTGGTTTCGAAAAATATAGCCGATTCCGGAGGAATCATAACCCCGGTATTCGAGCATTTTAAGCCCTTGAAGTAAAACTTCTGAGGCTTTTCTCGGTCCTAAGTACCCTACAATTCCGCACATAAACTTCTCCTTAACTTTTAACGTTCAACGTTTAATCAGGGCCGTTAACCGTAAATCCAGCGTCGAATTTGACGCAGAGTGACGGAAGGAATCTGAAAGCGTCCAGTATCCACTTCGGCTTTCAGAACTTGGTAGATTTCTGTATTCGACAGTCCTGCGGCACGAAGCGTGAGATGCCGTTGTGCGACATACTGCTCTGGCGTCAACTCGGTGACCGCGAGAAATTCTTCTAACAGCCGCCGGATGACCGACTCGGGCAACGAATAGTTTCGAGCCAAAGCCGTCAGCCAGTCCGAATCCCATAAAGCTGCTTTCACTATAGACCTCTTGCGTTATAATATCTTGGTTTTTCAAAAAAATAGCTAGTTTTTGCCTGAAAAAGGGTAAGGAAATGGACCTCAATTCGAAATGTTCTTCATTTTTTCACGACATGCTTAACCTGGATTTGTAAATTTCTCGCTTTGAGCCTGAACCTGCCTTCTCATTCTGCCGACAAGTAAGTCGTTCAGAAAGTTACGGAGCCTGGGAATATTTTGCGGAGGTTGGTCATGTCACTTGGAAAAGCTGGATTTTGGTCGCTTTTGACCCTTCTTATTTTATCTTGTTCGGGTCTACCACTTCCCTCTGGACCTCATTTAGTCAGTCGTCAAGAATTTGCTCAAGCTGTGTGGCAGCCTTTAGGAGCCCTGAAAAGTTGGAGCCCAACACCCCAAGGGGCAACCTTGACTTTAACCGATGGGCGAACCTGTGAGATTACCTTTTTTTCTCCGTCTGCTTTAGAGTTTTGGGTGCCGGCACAACGGGATCAGAAAGAGGTTCCTCTGGTTCAGTTAAACGCCACTCAAGACGTCTTTACAGTGACGACTCAAGATAAAGGACAAGAAGTCTGGATTTCTTCCCCTCAAGTTAGCCTACACCTGCAAAAAGCCAACTTGGCCTGGCAGCTTATTCAAAACTCTACGGTTGTGGCTTCTGGCGAAGGTCCGCAACAAGCCGGAACCTGGGTACGAGACCAGGTCAATTGGGGCAAGACAGCTTTATCTGGGTTAGGACCGACGGGACAAGGTTGGGTCAAAAATGGTCAATCTTTGAAATTCTGGAACGATGTGCCAGGAAATACCGAACAAAGCTCCCTCGTGGATATTCCCTTTGTGTATGCATGGAACTCGGCTCCCCCCTATGCGGTCTTGTGGAATGATCCTGGCCAGGTGTTTGTCAACCTGCAGGAAAAAGGTTACTTGGGCGGAGTGAGCGGTGGAATGCCTTTACTTCTTATGACCCAAGATCAATCTCGCGAGGTGTTAAAAACCTGGGCTGACTTAACGGGAAAGCCGGTTTGGGGACCCTTTTGGTCTCTGGGAACCCGGTTGGTTGCCCATACCTTGGACTTGCCTCTGGCTTGGCGGCAAGCCAAAATTCCTGTCGATACTCTGGTAGGGGTTCCGCACGAAACATGGAACCATGAATATTTCTTTCAAGTGGGAGAAGGGGACACCCTGACCGGAGATGGCGCCAACCTCGGGCCCTTGTTCCCGCCAGCAAGTCAAAAGGATGATAACCTGCATAACCTCTGGCCAGGAAAAACCTTATCCGCTTTTTGGGAGCAATGGCGGCAGGTCCATCCCCAGCTGAGGCCTTGGTTCACGGCTGAAACAGGGTCAGCGTCCACTTTGTCGCAAGCCGGCTGGCTCGTCAAAGCGAGTGTGAATCAAGAGCCCTCGGTTTTGTTGGCCCAACTGCTTTCAGCCCAATTGTCGGGCCTCACGATAGACCTCCGTTTGGACGTCACCAGTTTGAGTGAGGCGAACCCATCTGCCTCGGCTTGGAACAATCTCGCTCTTTGGGCTTGGAGTCCTTACCTCACTCTGGATGCCGGTTCGAAAGAACTTTCTTGGTGGCAACAACTTGGAACTGAGGGACAGGCTCGACTCAAAGCGATTTTAGAGGAACGTTCACGTTATATTCCGTATTTTTACCAGTTAACGCATCAAGCGCATCAAGAAGGTGTACCCGTTTGGCGGCCGTTGGGTTGGGCTTACCCGAAAGACCCGCAAGCTCAAGCTGAGCAGAACGCCTTTTTAGTGGGAGATGACCTTTTGGTCACCCTTCCTGAGGGGGAAAGTTCTGTCTACCTCCCTGGTTCTGGCTCTTGGTTTGACGTGACCACCGGCCAGGAATACGCGGGAGGCTCTGCCTATGCCCTGACTCCGGGGAGTGTTTTAGCCCGTTCCGGGGCGATGATTCCGACTCAACAACCGTATATTGATGCCGGTAAAGCCATTGACTGGCGGCGGACCATTCAAGTTTGGCCTGGGAATTCAGGAAAAGTCGTACTATGGTGGGATGATGGGAGTAGTTGGAACTATCAGCAAGGGAGCTATCTTGCCTCTGAAGCGGATTACACGTCGGTGAACCGGACTATGTCTTTGAAGCTCAACCCGTTGCACACCGGAGGTACTGTGGCTTTTGTGCTGTTTCGGCTTCATAATGTCTATCGGCCTCAACAGGTTACGATCAACGGAAGCCCCATCCCTCTCTTTGGCGACAGCTTTGGTTTGACCGATACGGACCGAAGTGCGGCTTGGTACGAAGAAGACCATACGTTATTGATGAAAATATTTGCTCCTGACCAACCTCAAGATGTCGAGGTCCAATTTTGAAACTTCCTCGAGCTTTTGGACAAGGGATATTTCCCCTAAAAACTCCGCTCACTGCCGAGATTTTTGCAGGCTTGACCCTAGCCGCTTTAGCGATACCTGAAGTCATGGGCTATACCAAAATTTCGCAGACTCCGGTGATTACGGGGCTGTATACCATGCTGGTTCCCATGGTGCTCTTTGCCTTTTTAGGGTCCTCCCGACACTTAGTTGTCAGTGCCGATTCGGCGACGGCGGCGATTCTTGCGGCCGGTTTGGCAGGTCTCGCTATTCCTAAATCGAGTGAATGGATGGCCTTAGCCGAAGTACTTGCCTTATTGTCCGCAGGGTTTCTGATTTTAGCGCGGGTGGCTCGTCTTGGGTTTTTGGCTGACTTTTTGTCTCGCACGGTTTTGGTTGGTTTTTTGACGGGGGTGGGGATTCAAGTCGCCCTCGGTGAGATCCCTTCGCTTTTGGGTTGGGATGACCTGAATTCCTTGCCTCAGGCCCTAGGACGACTCCTGGCTCATCCTGAACAAATCTCCTGGGCGACTTTTGCGCTTTCAGCAGGGGTGGTGGGGCTGATTGTGGGACTTCGACGCCTCTCAAAACAAATCCCCGGCCCCTTATTGGCCGTCCTCTTGAGCATGCTCGCCGTGCCTGTTTTTCAGCTTGGTCATGCCGGGGTGAAAGTCTTAGGGGCCATCCCCCACGGCTTACCCCAGTTGAGCTTACCGCAAATAGCTTGGTCTTGGCCGCTGATCCAAAAGCTTTTGCCAACCGCGTTTGCGATGTTTGTCGTCATTTTGGCGCAAAGTGCTGTGACGTCTCGGGCCTACGCCGAACGAGCCCAAGAAACGTTTGATGAGAACGTGGATCTAGTGGGGCTGGCGGCCGCCAATGTGGGGGCCGCGTTGTCGGGAACGTTTGTGGTGAATGGTAGTCCTACCAAAACTCAAATGGTCGATAGTGCTGGGGGAAAAAGCCAAGTGGCCCAGTTGAGCGCAGTAGCCGTGGTTGTCTTGGTCCTTTTGTTTTTAACGGGTCCCTTGGCGTTTTTACCCAAAGCGACGTTGGCCGCTGTTGTTTTTCTTATTGGGTGTGAGCTGGTAGATTTCAAGGGACTGCACCGGATCTGGAAAGAAAGGCCCGTGGAATTTGCCGTAGCCTTGGTCACGGCGTTGACGGTCATTTTTGTGGGGGTCGAACAGAGCATTCTCTTAGCGATTGGGCTATCGTTGATTTCACACACCCGGCATGGCTATTTAGTCTCCAACGTTGTGTTGGTGGATGGTCCAGAAGGCTGGCGGCAGAAACCTGCGCAACCAGGCCTATTTGCCCTTCCGGGCTTAGTGATCTACCGGTTCTTGCATAACATGTATTACGCGAATACCCATACCCTAAAAAAAGACGTGCTGAAGCTGTCGCAAACGTCAGTGACGTGGTTTTGCTTGGATATGGCCGCCGTGAACGATGTCGATTTTACCGCTTCAGAAGCCCTCAGAGCCCTGCACCAAGACTTATCTGCTCGGGGTATTCGGTTGGTTTTTTCAGAAATGTTAGACCCAGTTCGCCAAGAGTTTGACCGCTCGGAGTTGACCGACGTCTTTGGGGCCGAAGCATTTTTTCTGACTTTAGACAGTGTTCGTGAAGCCTATCGTCAAGCCTCTTTAACCCAAGACAAAGGAACCGTTTCCAAGTAAAGAAAGACACTTGCCCTTAGGAATTAAAAGGGGCATCACTCATGAGAGTTGTGTGCCTCCTGTCATGAGTGTTGAAGGTCTTCACTCATGACAGAAAAGCCCTTGAACAAGTTTACTTGAGGCCCGCTGTAAGTTGACGGCGTTCTCGCACGGCCTGAGCCAAGTTTTGCAGGACAGGTAAGGTGGAATCCCAAGCTAAACAAGCATCGGTGATGGAAAGTCCATACTCCAGCTGTTCCAGGGGGGCTTCTTTTTGGTTTCCGCCTTTTAGATGGCTTTCGAGCATTACACCAAAGATCGACATGGATCCCGAAGAAACCTGTGCCGCGATGTCTTGGGCCACCAAAGGTTGTCGACTGGGGTCCTTTTGAGAGTTTCCATGAGAACAATCGACCATGATGCGGGGCGGTAAACCAGCTTCGATCAGGGCTTTTGAGGTTTTCTCGATGTGCTCTTTGCTATAATTGGACCCAGCATTAGAACCCCGTAAAATGATGTGTCCCGCAGGATTGCCTCGGGTGTGAACAATAGCGGCCACGCCTTGTTTGGTAACCGAAAGAAAACGGTGAGGAATTTGTGCGGCGTGGATCGCGTCAATGGCGATTTTAACATTACCATCCGTACCGTTTTTAAAACCAATGGGCATCGAGAGGCCAGAAGCTAATTCTCGGTGAATTTGACTTTCGGTGGTGCGAGCGCCGATAGCTCCCCAGGTCACACAGTCGGCAATGAACTGTGGAGAAATCGTATCCAGAAACTCAACGGCGGCGGGGAGTCCCAGCGTGGTGACATCCACAAGGAACTGTCGGGCAATACGTAGGCCTTTGTTAATTTGAAAACTTCCGTCGATAAAAGGGTCATTGATCAGGCCTTTCCAGCCTGCTCGTGAACGGGGTTTTTCAAAATAGACTCGCATGACAATTTCGAGGTCGTCTTTGAGTTCTTCGCGCACACGCACGAGTTTTTCGGCGTATTCTTTGCCGGCTTTGGGGTCATGGATCGAACAGGGACCAACGACAACTAGTAAACGGTCATTAGTTCCCTCAATAATGTCCTGACAGGTTTCACGGGCTTTGTGAACAAATTGCCTAGCAGAGTCGGGCAAAGGGTGTTCTTCCATGAGAATGGCCGGAGGAATCAGCGGGTGCAGGGCTTCGATGCGGAGGTCGTCAGTAGTATAGGGCATAATTTTCAGATACTAACCGTTGAGATCATTTTGCTCAAGCGGAAACTGGGGCGTCGAGAGCTTTCAAACGGGTCAATTGAGGCCACTTTTTCGCCACGGCGGCCACAACCAATAGGGTTCCCAGTCCTCCTACGACCACGGCGGCCATGGGGCCGATTAAACCTGCTACCATGCCGGATTCGAAATCTCCTAGCTCATTGGAAGAACTAATAAAGATCGTGTTGACCGAAGAAGTCCTGCCCCGCATTTCGTCAGGGACTTGGGTTAGCATGAGGGTACTTCGGATCACCACACTAATATTGTCGAGGGCGCCCAATAGAAACAAAAGAACCACCGAGAGCGGAAACCAAGTCGAGAGCCCAAAGGCCACGGTAACCAGACCAAAACCAGCCACAGCCGTCAATAAAGCGACTCCGGCCCGTTGAAAAGGCGGCCGATGAGCCAAGAATAAGGCCATCAAAAGGGCCCCTAACGAGGTTGCCGAGCGCATAATACCCAGCCCCCAAGCCCCCACATGAAGAATGTTGGTCGCATAAATGGGTAAGAGGGCCACCGCGCCACCCAATAAAACGGCCCACATGTCCAAGGTGATCGCCGCCAAGATGACTTTATGAGCTTTTATAAAGGCCAAGCCTTCTTTAAGCGATTGCCAGGTGGCCGCTTTGGCCGGTATTTTTACTTGGCGGGTGCGAATCAGCGTTACGAGAACAAAGTTCACCAGCGCTAAACCAGCCGCTAGGGCGTAAATGCCCGCAACGCCGTTCCATAAAGCGACCAACAGACCCGATACAGCTGGTCCGGCGATGGCGGCGGTTTGATACACGCTCGAATTCCACGTCGCTGCATTGGCATAGTCTTTCGAAGGGACGACCAGGGCAATGAGCGTGGCAGTAGCTGGGTCATTAAAAGCGCGAACCAAGCCCAAAACAGCCAATAGGACAAAAATCACGGCGACAGGACCGTGCGCCCAGGCCAAAATGGCCAGTCCGGCAGAGGCCAAAGAGGTTACCGTTTGAGTGGTTTGGACGATATGCCGCCGGTCATGATGGTCGGCGAAGACCCCTGCTGGTAAAGACGCCGTAATGACAGGTAAGACTACGGACAAGCCAATTAACCCCAAAGCAAAGGGACTTTGTGTTCGTGTCCACAAGTCCCAGGCCACGGCAAAGGTCAACATTTGACCACCCAAGGCCGAGGCAAACCGGCCTGCTAAAAGTAGCCTAAAGTCGCGGTAGGCTAGGGCCGCATAGGCAGGTTTACTCAAAGATCCACCTTAAGGTGAAGTTCCTTGAGCTGGTTGGGGTCGACATCACTGGGGGAATTATCCATGGGGCTGGCTCCAACGGTATTCTTGGGGAAGGCGATGACCTCACGGATGGTGTCTTGCTGGGTAAGGATCATGACTAAACGATCTAAGCCGGGCGCAATTCCCCCGTGTGGCGGCGGACCATACTGAAACGCTTTGAGTAAAAAGCCAAAACGCTTTTGGGCTTCTTCAGGAGGAAAGCCTACCGTATTGAATAAGCGCTGTTGAATGGCGGGGTCATGAATACGGATAGATCCTGAGGCCAATTCCAGGCCGTTGCAGACTAAATCGTACAAGTCCCCTTTTACGGGGCCAGGATTGGTGTCAAAAGTTTCTAAGTAGGCCGCCTGCGGCATGGTAAACATATGGTGGGCTGGTTCCCAACGGGACTCTTCCTCATTGTACTCAAACAACGGAAAATCGACGATCCAGGCAAAAGCAAAGGCGTTAGGGTCTGCCAAGCCTAACTCGCGGCCGACCTTAAGTCGCACAGCCCCCAAAGAAGTACAGGCGGTTTTGTAACGGTCAGCGACAAAGAGAATGACATCTCCGTCTTGGGCCGAAAGTGCCTTGAGAATTTCTGTTTGTTGGGCTTGAAAGAACTTGGCCACTCCGCCTTCTACGGCACCTGAGACGACTTTCATCCAGGCTAGTCCCTTGGCCCCGTAGGTTTTAGCAATTTCTTCCCATTCAGATATTTTTTTGCGGCTGGCTAACTCAGCGGCCCCGGGGACGACCAGGGCTTTGACGCTCCCCCCAGACTCCACAACGCCTTCAAAGGCTTGAAAGCCAGAGCCCTCCACGAAGGATGAAAAATCTTGCATGGGCAAGCCGAACCTGAGGTCAGGCTTGTCCGAGCCGTATAAGTCTATGGCTTTATCGTACGGAAGTCTGGCAAAGGGAATGGTCAAGTCGTACCCGAGGGTTTCCTGGAAGATTTCACGCATTAGGCCTTCCATAAGCCGGTAAATATCCTCGGCGGTACAGAACGACATTTCCACGTCGATTTGCGTGAATTCGGGTTGGCGGTCGCCTCGGGCATCTTCGTCCCGGTAACATCTGGCGATTTGAAAGTATTTATCAAGACCGCCCACCATCAAGAGCTGTTTGTACAACTGAGGGCTTTGGGGTAAGGCATAAAATTTGCCTGGGTTGGTTCGACTGGGTACCAGAAAGTCTCTGGCCCCTTCAGGCGTGGATTTGATAAAGGTCGGGGTTTCGATTTCAAGAAAACCTTGCTTGTGAAGGTATTGCCTTGCCGTCCACGTGACTTTATCGCGAAGGATCATTCGATCGCGCATTCCGGGACTACGCAGGTCAAGGTAACGGTATTCTAGGCGCAGGTTTTCATTGGCTTTATTTTCGTCTTCAATGGGAAAGGGCAATACCGGGGCTTGGGAAAGCACCACAACTTCGTGGACAACCACTTCGATGTCTCCGGTGGCCATTTTGGGGTTGCGCATAGCCTCAGGTCGAGCTTGGACTTGGCCAGTCAAGGCCACGCACCATTCATTTTTCAGTTCGGCGGCCTTTTCGAGGATACCAGCCGGGGAGCGTTCATCCACCACCGCCTGGACAAAGCCGTAGCGGTCTCTCAGGGTCAAAAAGACGACACCGCCTTGGTTACGGGCTCGGTGAACCCAAGCATTGAGGGTCACGGTAGTTTCGGCGTGAACAAGGTTCAAAAAGCCGCAGGTGTGAGTACGCTGAGGAAAATTCATAATCGTCAGTTTAGCATAAACGGGATTGCTAGGAAAAGCCGAGAGAGTTTGGATGTTTGCCGGAAAGTCGATTTTTCTTTATCTTATTCCTATGGTTCCTTCATACCCCGAATTCGCGCCTATTGATCTTTCCTTGAGGGCTGAGCTTCATCCTCATTTTCAGCGCTTAGAGTCCGGTATCTCTGAGTTTACGTTTTCGAACATTTACCTATTTCGACGCACTTATGGTTATCGGCTAAGTCGTTTAGAAGAGGGGGTCTACGTCATTTCAGGTTCGCGACACGGAAAAACTTTCTTTGCTCTGCCTTGGGGACCTCCCCAGGATAAAGCCTTGTTGGATGATTTGATGGCCCATCATGACTACTGGAAAAATTGCTCCCTGCCCCAAAAAGAGGGCTTGGCTGAGCTGTTGGCTTCGCAAAAGTGGGAGGCGAGACCGGATCGGGACAACTGGGATTATGTGTACGACTGTCAAGAAATGGCCGATTTAGACGGAAAGAAATTTCATAAAAAACGGAACCATATCAACGCCTTTTTTTCGACGTATCCAGAGGGGTTTACCTTTCGCGATATGACCGACAGCCCTGAGGACACTCAAGATGCCCTGCAGGTATTAGAAACCTGGCAAACGGGACGTGAAGACCAAAGCGACTACTTACCCTCCAAAGAGGGAATTGAACTTCGTAAAGAGTTGGAGCTTTCGGGACGAATTTGGTTTTTAGGGGGAAAGCCCATTGCCTACGCTCAGGGTGAAGCCATGCGGCAAGGCCGTTGTTTTGTCATTCATTTTGAAAAAGCGGACGGCAGCATTAAAGGCGTTTACCAAACCATTTTTCAAGATTGGTCAAAAACCCTTTGTCAGACCTATCAATGTGTCAACCGTGAACAAGATTTGGGGGATCCCGGTCTACGTCAGGCTAAAGAAACCTACCGTCCTGTAGAATTTATCGAAAAATACCAGGTCTGGCCCGTAACGCAAATGTAGGATTCCCGCAAAGTCCTCGTGCCCTCGACGCGTTAAGGCCTCGTTGGAAGTTTTTTTAGCTCTTGGCACATTTTTTGCATAGTAAATAAAAGCCCGGCTTTCTCAGTTGGCCAAAAAGCCATCCCATGCTAGTATGGGCAAGCTCTATTAGAGAGTCTAAAAATATCATCCGTTTTTGTAAGGAGAGACGACATGTCTGATATCGTCGAAGCCGTGAGCGGGGTTCCGGCTCTGTTCGGCTCTAACAGTTTCAACGACGCGACCCAGCGGGAACGCCTGCCCAAGTCGGTCTACAAAGACCTGAAGCTGGTTCAGGCTGGCAAAAAGAAGCTGACCACCGAAGTCGCTGAGGTCGTGGCCAACGCGATGAAAGATTGGGCTCTAGAGAAGGGTGCCACTCACTATACGCACTGGTTTCAGCCTTTGACCGGCATCACGGCCGAAAAGCATGACTCGTTTATCAGCCCTGTTGGGGAAGGTAAAGTCATTATGGAGTTTTCGGGAAAAGAACTGATTCAGGGCGAACCCGATGCCTCTTCATTCCCCTCAGGCGGATTACGTGCCACCTTTGAAGCTCGCGGTTATACGGCTTGGGATACGGCAAGTCCGGCCTTTTTGAAGTCTGATCCGTCTGGCGTAACCCTGTGTATTCCCACAGCTTTTGTGGGCTATCATGGAGAAGCTCTCGACAAGAAGACCCCACTTTTGCGTTCGATGGACGCCATTAACCGCCAGGCCCTGCGCGTGTTGAAAGCTCTGGGAAATACCACAGCGACTCGTGTGGTGACCACGGTTGGTCCTGAACAAGAGTATTTCTTAATTGACGAAGGGTATTTTACCCAACGTCCTGACCTTCTTTTGACCGGCCGCACCGTTTTGGGTGCTCTTCCGGCCAAGGGACAGGAACTGGAAGATCATTACTTCGCCGCCATTCCGGACAATGTTCAAGCCTTTATGCGCGAGTTCAATGAAGAACTCTGGAAACTGGGCATCACCGCCAAAACTCAGCACAACGAGGTTGCCCCTCACCAGTACGAATTGGCCGTGATCTTCTCGGCTTCCAATGTCGCCACCGACTCCAACCAATTGGTCATGGAGACCATGCGAAAAGTCGCCTCCCGCCACGGCCTGGCCGCTCTTCTTCACGAAAAGCCTTTTGCCGGCGTTAATGGTTCTGGTAAACACAACAACTGGTCCATGGGGACCGACGACGGTCAAAACCTGCTGGAACCTGGTAAGACTCCTCAAGAGAACAGCCAGTTCCTTTTGTTCTGCACCGCTGTGATTGAAGCTGTGGATAAGTACGCTCTTCTGCTCCGCACTGCTGCTGGTAACCCTGGTAACGACCACCGCTTGGGTGCCAACGAAGCTCCTCCCGCCATCATTTCGATCTTCTTAGGTCAGCTGGAAGAGATTCTGAACGCGATCAGCGAAGGTAAAACCATTACCTCGAAAGAGGGCGTGAAACTGGAACTGGGAGCTACGTCTCTACCTGACCTTCCCAAGGACCTGACCGACCGTAACCGCACCAGTCCCTTTGCCTTTACTGGCAACAAGTTTGAATTCCGCATGGTTCCCTCTGGTGATTCCATCGCCGGACCCAACGTGGTGCTCAATACGGCTGTTGCTGAAATCCTGGCTCAGTACGCTGACCGCCTCGAAAAAGCTTCGGACAAACAAGCCGAAATCAAGAAGATTGTTGCTGAACAGTATAAAGCCCATAAAAAGGTTGTGTTTAATGGCAACGGATACAGCCACGAATGGGAAGCCGAAGCCGCAAAACGCGGTCTCCCCAACGTGAAAGCTTGGGTGGATTGTCTTCCTGAATATGGTAAGGATTACAGCCTTCAGCTGTTTAAGAAGCATGCCGTCTTTACAGAAGAAGAACTCCACAGCCGTGTAGAAATCTACCTGGAAAAGTATGCCAAGACCATCAATATTGAAGCTGGTGTACAGGTTGAAATGGTTAAGAAAAACATTCTTCCTTCAGCGTTGGATTGGTTAACCGGTTTGGCCGCCAGCCTTGAGACTCTTAAGGCTGTTAAGATCGACGTTAGCGGACCCGAAGGTCAACTGAAAGTTGGCGGGGATCTTTTGTCCAAGGCTTATGCAAACCTGGCCGTTCTGGAAAAAGAACTGGCTGCGGCTCGTGATGAAGCTGATACCCACAAGAAAGCCAAACTGTACCGCGAAAAGGTTTTCGTTGCGATGGCTGGTGTTCGTTCGGCCGTAGACGCTCTTGAGGGTGTCTTACCCGCTGATTACTACCCGTACCCCACGTACGAAGACATGCTGTTCCGCTTCTAATTTGGACTGAAGTTTGAATCAGCCCCCGTGGTTTACTGCGGGGGCTTTTTTGTTGGAGGTATCCTCTGAGCGATTGGCGTTCTGTTTTAGTCTGAATTGCAGTATAACCAAGAGTTTTATGGTTGCACTTATCAAAAAGTTGCTATGAGAAGCTTTGATATTTCTGATTATCAACAAAAGAGAGGTTGAAATGAAAAATATTTCCATCTATTTAAAGAAAATTCCCGTGTACACCCTCGTTGCTGGTGCTTTTTTTACAAGTAACATGATTTCATCTAGTTCTGGACACTATGGGCACATTGTTCCTGCTTTGCTGTTCTTATTATTTACTTGTCTGCTTGAGTTGGTGAGGGTTTTTTACCGTGATCTGACTGATGATGCATCCCGAAAGTTAGACAGAAAACGAAGAGTGTGGGTGGCTACATACATGCTACTCTCGATTTTGTTCTACTATGGTTCGTATTTATTTGGTGTAGTTTTTCAAAGAATGGTCGCACAATCAACATACTATGATTATTTCTGGAGTATAGTGGCGATTTTTTGTTTTGTTTTTATTTTTTTTCCTTTGGTCACCAAGGTCACGTCTTCTTCTAAGTGATATGTTGACACAGGGGGCTAAGTGATCCTCCTCAAAGCTTTTACAGAATGACCAAGGTTCCATTTCTGTCGATATTGGATTTATTGGCAGGAGGTAAATGTCGAAAATACCGGCTTAGTTTCGAGTCGTACTCAATTTTTAAAAGCATAAAGCAGATTATTCGCCGTGGCATCCCTTGTATTCAAAGGCGAAATATTCCAGCGCTGTTCAATGAGTTTTAATAAGGCAGAAGCCTCAAAGACCCTATGCTCCACCCAACCTTTTTTTACAAAAGGTGAAATCATGATCAACGGAACACGAGTTCCAGGTCCCCAAGTATCCATTTGAGGAGGGGGAGCGTGATCCCAGTGTCCCCCTGCCGAAGGACTGGTTAATAAAATTAAGGTAGTTGAACCCGAAGGCATGGCTTGGATTTTCTTCACTAGCTCAACCATTTGCGTTTGAATCGTCCAAAGGGAAGGTAGGGCCGTCGCCGAAAAAGGGTAAGGGTCCACAAAGCAAACTTGAGGCAAGGAATTGTGAGAAAGCTGTGACAAAAACTCTTCATAATCTTTGAGGTGCAAACTCTTCGCGGCGGTATGATCGGCATAGGACGAGTAATACTGAAAGGGTTCTCGGTCATATAAATAACCGGGGTAGGGCTGTCCTTTTAAGGCTTGTGTCCATCCTTTTTGGTACCACGCCCAAGTTACTCCTTGAGCACTTAAAGCTTCTCCGATAGTGGGAGCTGTTTGGTTTGGAACCAAGTCGAGAGTGGAATTTAATACGGTTAGTCCAGAGCGCCAGGGATGGTTCACGGAATCTAAGCCGTTGACCACAAACCCGTCGGGTGAAACGGGACGATCCGTTACCGTAAGGTTCTGATTATTGGGAGGAACGGCCACAAGGTTGGAGGGGGCGGCTAAAAAGACAGGGGCTTGTGCCGCGATGAGGAATTGAAAATTTAAAA
>JAJXWL010000228.1 GCA_021781625.1 bacterium | reverse complement strand
CTCGGCAAGCCATGTGTAATACGCTCTCTAGACCCGTTGCTCTGGCCACTTCCACGGCGGCAACCAAAGCTGAAAGCCGGGCACTGGCCCGAGGCCCATCGGGAAAGTTGACAAACTCAACCCCCCCTGCTTTTAAAGCCTTGGCTTTTTCGAGAAGCCCCGAAAGGTCGACGCCTAAGGGAGAAACTAACTCTACGAAATTCACCCAACGTCCCGTGGCCAGGGCTTTGCCTAAGTTCGAACGTTCGGCTAAAGGAACAGGGGGTTTTTCGACCGCTGTGGTCACCGTTGTCCAACGAACAGCGCGTCGACCAGCATCAAACGACAAGACCGCTTGAGCCATTTTTTCTGTATGCTCGGGAGTCGTGCCACAATCGCCCCCCACAACCAAAGCCCCGCCATCAACATAGAGCTTAGCAAACTCGGCATAGTACTCGGGGGAGGTGAGGTAGAATTGTCGTCCGTCGATTTCTTTGGGGAAGCCCGAGTCAGGCATCACGGCAATCGGCTTCGTGATAGTCTTTTTTAAAACGGCCAAAGCTTCGAGAGCTTCGGTAGGCCCCATAAGGTTCATGCCCACCACCTCTACGTCTAAGGTTTCGAAAAAGGTGGCCCAAGCTTGGGCCTCGGCTTTGATGGCTTCGGCATCGGGTAAAAAGGTACGTGAAAAAGTAAACTGCGCCTGAATAGGCACCTTGGGGGCCAACCGTCGGGCGGTTTCTACCGCTAAGGCCAGTTCCCGACGATCAGAAAAAGTTTCGAGAAGCAAAAGGTCAACACCAGCCCGAAAAAGTGCCCCAAGATGAGCTTCGAACGAGGCACGGGCCTCGTCTTCAGACAGTGGACCATCGGGGGCCAGCAACTTTCCTGTCGGCCCCGCGCTACCAGCAACATAAACGCTATCACCGGCGGCCTCTCGAGCCAACTTGACCGCAGCACGGTTTATTTGCTCCGTCTTATCCGCAAGTCCAAACCCTTTGAGTTTAATCGGGTTGGCGCCATAAGAGTTGGTTTCGACAGCTTGTGCACCCCGGCTGATATACTCGCGGTGCACCTCAAGAACCATCTGGGGGTTGGTTAGACAAACTTCTTCAAAACACTTCTTGAGGTAAACACCTTTGCTAAACAAATAGGTCGCCATGGCGCCGTCGAATACCAGGACGCCGTCCCGGAGCCGCTCGGGGTAAGGTTTAAGCATAGCTGGTTTTATGCCGAATCGGCCCCTTGGAGCAAGTCCAGAGGGTGTCCATTCTAACCTTCCTCGAGTTTTAAGCTCTGACACGCTTGCAGGTAGGCGGCCGCCGACCAAGCTTGAAAACGTTTCCCCATGGGCATTCCCGTCCGTCCATGAACCCACTCGTTAAACTCCCAAGGACTGACTTTGCCCTGACGGTTTAATTGAGCTAATTTCACGAGTTCTTTACAGGCCACATCATAAAGCCCTAACTTTTGAATAAACAGCACCCAGTAGCCGCCAATAAACGGCCAGATCCCTCCATTGTGGTAATGATGGGGTAAGTTGAGGAGATTTACTGTGTAGTAGGGTTTCCAATCTGGATCACCATATTGGACAGGCGGGTAAAGATTGGTCACCGGCCAAGGCGAGTTGACTCCTACACCCCATAGGAATTTGAAGACGACTTTGGCTTGTTCAATGTCGATGACGTTGAAGAGGAAGGCCAAGAGATTGCCCAAAACGTCACAACGCCAATTAAAACCAAAGGGTGAAAGTTCTGCGAGTAAATAGGAGGTATCGCCCAACGAGAATTGACGATCCGCAAAAGTTTGATCAAAGGGCACATCGGTGGGTGCGGTTCGAGGCCAGAAAGACGCGAGCAACTTATAGCGAATTTTCTGAGCACTTTGCAGGTACTTTGAAGAAAGTTCCGTTTCGCCACCCATTTCCAGAAGCCTACTGTAAGCAACGTGGACGCGATACCAAAGGACCTCATCGTACAGAACATGGTAACTTCGCCCAAAAAGGTCGGTCCAATCTCCTGCCTCGGGAACCTCCAATAGGCCATCCATGTTTGCATCCTGAGATTCCAGAAACCTCATAATATGCTTGAGGGTGTCCCGGTAGCGTTTCCATAACTCCCATTCTTGCGTCTTAAGAACATAAGCGGAAAAGGCAATAACCACCCAAAGTCCCGCATCTATAGCACAAATCCCACCTACCCCGCCATAATCCGCCTCACGTGTATCCACCCTAACGTTGGCCGGGGTATGACCGCTGGGAGAAACATGGTCTAAAAGGGTGACTAAAGTCGCCCGTTGAGCGGCCCTAATCTCGGGTTCCTCAAGATCAATTGTCAACCCAATGGTAATGGCGCCGTCCCGAGCCCAAACAGATCGGTAATTGATATCCGTGCCCACGACCTCATTGTCGGCAAGAGAGCACGCTGTAAAGCCAAGGGGTGTAATGTTACGTTTTAGGGCTATCAGGGCTTGTTCGTACCCTTCCAGGATGAGGCTCCGTTCGTCTGAAGTAAGGTCCCCGAAAGCGTCTTGACTAAACAGCATTCTCAGGGTGGCATCTCCCCCCGAGGCTTGAGGTTGCGGCGCTTCGGGGAGCACCCCAAAGTGGTGCAATCCTTCAAGAACACCTTCGGCATGCGCCTTGCTGGCCATGTAGGCAGGGATGGGAACCACCGCTTCCAACAATTCCGGCAAGGCGTTTTCTACAACAATACGGTTCACTCCCGGAAGCAGAAACATATTGGTGTCATTGCCAGAATCGCCGGCCACAACCACCTCATTTAAAGGAATCTCTAACCACTGAGCTAACCACTTCAACGACGCGCCTTTCCCCGCTTCACGAGGGACAATGTCGAGGTCCCGATGACTGGAGTAAATCAACTTGGCCTCAAGCCCCTCACGTTCTAAACGGTCACGAATACCCTGAAGAACTTCGGCAGAAGCATTGGGCAAAAACCAACTAGATTTATACGCTTGCAAGAACTTAGCGGGCTGACGGGATGCCCCCGGCACCTGACGTAAAATTTGATCGATTTTATTCCAGTCCCAAGTTGAGTTAAATTGGGCAGTAAATTCCCGGACAGGCCTTTTTTTTCGCCCATCGTAGATTTGGGTGCCTACGCCGCCGATGATAAAATCTGGCCAGGGCAGACTTCCCCGAGATAAAAGATCTACCACATCTTGCACCAGCCGCCCTGAATTGTAACACAGTAGGGGGCGATGAAGGCTATCTAAATGCCGCCAGGTATCGCGAAAGCGGTTTAAGGCTTCATCGTTCCCCAAAAGGGTTCCGTCAAGGTCAGAAGAAAATAGTCGAATCACAACTCAGCCCTCCTCAATCCAAGGGTCAGCCCAATGGTCGTCC
>JAJXWL010000001.1 GCA_021781625.1 bacterium | reverse complement strand
CCTCGGGCGGCTTTTTATACCTGTTAGGGCCCTCGGCACCCTTTTGGGGTTCAGCTCTTTTAGCCGCTTCGGCTTTGACCTTAGTCATTATTGCTGTTCCCGAGTCTAAGAATAAAATCGCCTCACGCCAGCGAGTGGCGGGAAAATCGCTGATGGGCTTCTTAAAAGACCCAGGTTTGCGGGGAATACTTCTGGTGAATCTGGGGTTTTCGCTGGCCTTTAGCTTATTTCAATCGATGTTTTCGCAAGTCTCGATTCTTCAGTTGCATTTTGCTCCCTGGCAGATCGGCGCTTCTTTAGCCTTTGCCGGCGTGTTGATTGCCCTTACCCAAGGGGGAGGCTTGCGCTTTTTGGTCAAACGCTACGCGGAACGTCCCTTGATGTGGGTGTCCTTGTTTCTATGCGGGGTGGGGCTTTTGCTTTGGGGCGTTTCTACACTCAGTGTCGAGTTGTTGCTCGCCTTGGTGCCCATCAGTTTGGGGGGAGGCATTGCGACGGTGTTGATTCGCTCACTTTTAACGAAGTCGGTTGCTGATCATGAAGTCGGAACAGCTTTAGGAATTTCTTCGTCCTTGGACAGCTTTTCACGGGTAGTCGGTCCCTTATTGGGGGGCGTGTTAGTGTCTTTCAGTGCTATGCTACCCGGTCTGCTTTCAGGTTCCATGATTTTGCTGAGTGTTCTTTTAGGGGTCAGCCTTTGGGGTTGGAAGAGCAAAGCCTCAGCCGAGCCAGCGCCCGCTGAGGCTTCGGAATAATATGAGTTATACCGAGAGAAGTTTAGCAAAGGCTCGTAAGGCTGGGTCAGAGGCACTGCCATCCAGAACGGACTTGGTAAGAAGCTTACCCAGCTGAACACCCTCTTGGTCAAACGAGTTGATGTTCCAGAGAAACCCTTGAAACATGACTTTATTTTCAAAGTGCGCCAACAGGGCTCCTAAGGCTTCAGGAGTCAGTTTGGTATTCCAAAGTAAACTGGAAGGTCGGTTACCGGGGAACATTTTGTTGGCGTTTTCGTGGGTTTGACCTTTCGCAAACGCAACAATTTGAGCGGCAAGGTTTGCCTTTAATTTCGTCTGACTGGTAGAACCCTCACTCACGACATCATCGCCTGCCTGTGACTCAAGAAACCCAATGAATTGCAGGGGAACGGTATCAGTTCCTTGGTGCAGGTGTTGATAAAAGCTGTGTTGACCATTGGTTCCTGGTTCGCCAAAAATTACGGGTCCAGTCGCATACTTGAGGGGGTGCCCAAAGCGATTGACCTGTTTGCCATTTGATTCCATATCTAATTGCTGAAGGTGAGCCGGAAAGCGCGATAAGGCTTGCGAGTAGGGCAGTACTGCGGTTGAGGGGTACCCCAACGCATTACGTTCCCAGACACCAAGTAAGGCATCCATCAAAGCGGCATTTTTCCGGGGATCAGGCTCCAAGGCAGCAACATCAGCTTCGTGTGCTCCTTTAAGAAAGCGTTCCACCACTTCCCAGCCCAGAGCCAGGGCCAAAATCGTGGCCCCTACAGCCGAGGTTGAGGAATAGCGGCCGCCAATATAATCATCGATAAAGAAGCTGGCCAAATACCGTGAGCTTTTTGCTAAGGGACTCGTTTCGCTGGTGACGGCAACCATGTGCCGGTCAGGATTCAGACCTGCCTTTTGCAACTTTTCACGAACAAAATTTTCGTTTGCCAGAGTCTCTTGGGTGGTTCCCGATTTTGACACTAGGATAAAAAGTGTCGTTTCGAGCCTCAGGGAAGCAACGACTGCCGCGGCGTCATCCGGATCAACATTCGAGATGAAGTGAGCGTCCAGGTATTTCTTCCCTGAAACGGCGTTTTCCAGAGCTAAGAACATAGCCCGCGGTCCCAGATCCGAACCCCCGATACCGATTTGTACCACCGAGGTAAACGCCTTTTCGGTGGAACCCTTGAGAGTTCCTTGGTGAACCTGTTCGGTAAATGTCCGGATTTTTTCAAGCTGAGAGCGGTAGAAGGCCCCGAGGTCTTTTCCCTCTTTGCGAACTGGTCCATCGACTTGACCTCGGGTCAAATGATGCAGCACTAATCGATCTTCGCCGGTATTCATCACAGCACCGTTAAGAAGTTCTCGGTACTTTGCCGCAAGATCCTGTTCTGCGGCCAAATCCACCAACAGCTGTACAGCTTGGGGATCTACCGGTCGAGCGGCATACGAGAATCTCCAGCCCGCAGGTCCGGCAATCTGGTAGTCCCTAATGCGGTCTTCGGTCAGGAGTGTCTTCAGCTCGGCACTTTTGGCGCCTTTCAGAAGTTTTTTTCCTGATTTGCTCTGATCAAGATTTTTAAACTGAATTCCCATAATTCCTCCTGTGAGCTATGAGCTGTAAGCCTTTTTCTAAAAAATCTACCACTTCGGGAGCGGTTTTTCGCCGGGTCGTAACAAACCGAAAAATTTCCTGTGATTCTTGAAAAAGAATCAGACTGGGGACCCCCACCACATGATGCAGTTGAACTTGATGGGGAAAAGCCTCTGCATCAAGCGAGGCAAAATTCACTGAGTCTTGAAATCTCTTCTCAACCGTAGGAAAGTATTGTGTCAAATACAGGCAATCGCCACACCAGTTGGTAAGAAAAATCAAAACAGACGGGTGTGGTGAACGGATAAAATTGAGATATTCCCAGGGACTCTCAAGGCTAACCATGGTCACACTATCTACGATTCCGAGGTTTTTGGCAACCATTCACTGGCACGAACCCCAGTTCTCGGTTACTTTAGAGGTATGACAGCTTCCTCTTCAGAGCGTCCGGTTTCTCGTCACGCCAAACTTAGGGTGCGTACGAGGCAGATCCTAAAAACCTTAGCGCGCCACGGCTTTGGTTATCTGCTCGAAACACCTCAACGGCATAAAAATGCCAATGCTTCTGTGACTCTTTCTTCAGCCCCCGAGATGTCTTCAGCCGGTCAACCGGGACGATGGAATCGCGTTCGGTTGCTCCTCGAAGATCTGGGCCCCACTTTCATTAAGATGGGACAAATTTTTTCGAACCGCCCCGATTTAATTCCAGAAGATTTGCTGACCGAGTTGAAAAAGCTTCAGGATTCCGTTCCTCCCTTTCCCTTTGAGGCGGTTAAGGCCACCATTGAAACCGAGTTAGAGGGCCCCTTAGAAAGTTTCTTTCGAGATTTTCAAAAAGAACCCGTGGCCAGTGCCAGCGTGGCCCAAGTACACGCCGCTACCTTGTTTAACGGAAAAAAAGTGGCCGTCAAGGTTTTGCGCCCAGGTGTAGAAGAGTTAGTGGGCTTAGATTTGGAAATCCTCACCCATTTAGGTAGCTGGCTAGAAAATCTGATTTTTCGTGGGGATGTTCTTGATGCCAAAGCCATCCTCGAAGAGTTTTCGCGGACTATGCTAAAAGAAACAGACCTGCGGAATGAAGCCCTCTACCAGGGAAAATTTGCGGCCAACTTTCAAGATCATTCCGATATTTTTGTTCCTCGTGTCGTGAGTGAGCTCTCGCGTCGCCGTCTTTTGGTGATGGATTTTGTGCAAGGAATCCATCCTTTAGATTGGGAGGGTTATGATAAGGCGGGCCTCAAACGCCATGACGTAGCCAAAAAGGGCGTAGAACTCTTATTAACCCAGGTTTTTGTGCATGGCTTTTTTCACGCAGACCCACACGTTGGCAATCTCAGGATTCTTCCCGACGGACGCATTGTCTTTTTAGACTTCGGCATGATGGGAATCCTGTTCTCGAAGCACCGGGAATATCTGGCCGAGATGTTGGCTGCTCTCGCGGTGAATGATCCCACGTTGCTCACGCGGGCTCTTTTGAAATTGGCGGGGAAACCGTTACTGGACCAACCCCAAAAACTCGAAGAAGAAATCTTTATCTTGCTCGAAACCTATGCGCATTTGCCGCTTAAAGAAGTCGATTTAAAAGATTTTCTTCAACGGGTAGTGGCGATTTTGCTCAAATTTCGCTTAGTTTTGCCTCCGGGTATGTACCTTTTGATGAAGTCCTTGGTAACCATCGAGGGCTTTGGCCGACAGCTTAACCCCGATTTTCAGCTTTTGGATCAATTAGAACCCTTTGTACGAAAAGTCTTTGCGGAAAAATTTGAGCCACAAAATCTCTTCAAAGGAGCCGTTGATAGCTTAGGGGACTATGTTTCTTTTCTAGGAAGTCTGCCCGAAGATTTGCAGGAAACCTTACAGCATTGGAAAAAAGGAAAAGTTCAGCTGGAATGGGATCATGCGGATTTAGAAAATATCCTTCACAAAGCCGATCGAATCTCCAATCGACTTTCGTTTGCTCTTATCGTCACCGGAGTGATCCTGGCGTCAGCTTTGACGTTTCAATCACACATTCCTCCGTTATGGAACGGCATTCCCGTCTTATCCATCTTAGGTTTGCTAGGTAGTGGAATTTTGGGTTTTGCCTTGTTGATCTCAATTTGGCGCTCGGGAAGGTTTTAAACCACGCCAAGGTTTTATCCTGCACGAGGTGCTTGAGCATTTTTCAGAAAAGAGTACAATGAGTCTATCTTGTATCAGGAGCGTAAAGATGGCATACAAAATTTCTGATGCCTGTGTGGCCTGCGGCGCTTGTGTGGATGTTTGTCCTGTAGAAGCGATTGCGGAAGGGGATATTTATGTGATCAACCCCGACATTTGCATCGACTGCGGCGCTTGCGCCAGTGAGTGTCCTTCCGAAGCTATTTCTCCTGCCTAAGGAAAATCTTCAGAAAATCCAGATTTGGTGAAAAAACCGTTCCTAGAATCTTCTAGAAGCGGTTTTTTTTTGCTTTTCCGCTCAAGTTTGCCGATGATCAAAAAAGAGGCGGTTATGTCCGACAGGTTGCCATCAGAACCCTTTTCAGAATCCTCAAAAGATGAAATACCGCCTCTTTTTTCCACCTTGGGAGGCCAAGATGGTGCGGCGTCGATTGATCTCTACTTGTCGGCTGACGAAATGTCACTACGGGGAACCTTTCATCCTCCCACCAAAGGTGAAGGGCGGCTGTCAACCTATGCCGCAGTTGCCGAAGCCCTAGGAAATTTGCATTTCACAGGGTTTTTAGAACGCGCCCTCCAAGAAGCGATTTTTCTCTGCAATACCGAAAAACGCCTTGTTCCCCAAGTTCTTATTGCCCAAGGCAAACCACCCAAAGGAACTCGTCCTGCCTACCTAAAGCTGGAACCTCAGTTGTATGCGCATCATTTCCCCAGCGAAAAAATTGCCGTGGATTTCAAAGAATACAGTCCATTTATCATCGTCAAAAAAGGAGAACTGCTCGCCAGGGCTTACCCCGCGCGTGAAGGTACTCCCGGTGTTACCGTTTTAGGAAAAGAAATCCCCGCCGGGAAAAAAGAGGTAAAGCTCCTTAAGCCAGGCCCCCACACCATCTTTGTCCGAGGAAAAGTCTATGCTGGCCTCGCCGGACGGTTTGTACTCGAAGGGGATATCTTTGATGTTTCCGATACCTTAGAGATAAAAGAGGGTATCGATTACTCCACAGGGCATGTGATTTTTCCGGGGAATATCTCAATTTCGGGGATTGTTCAAAGCGAATTCAAATTGGTCTCAGGCGGCTCAATTACCGTAAAAGATACTTTAGATGCCTCTGAAGTGATTTGTAAGGTCGATTTAACTTGTCATGGAGGCATTATTGGCAAAAAGCCCGGAATCGTTCGGGTGGGACATCAGCTCGTCAGCCTCTTTGTTGAGAACGCTCAAGTCGAAGTTTTAGGAACAGCACAGATTCACAAGGCCGTTTTGCATGCGAAGGTTTTTTGTAATGGAACTTTTCAAGCCCCTGAGGCAAAATTGGTTTCTTCCTTTTTGATGAGCAAGGGAAGTGCCGTCCTAGGTCAACTCGGAAATGAGCACGGTTCTAGCCACGTCGTCATTGGCAAGGATTTTGTGGTACACCGTCGGCTTGAACAACTTCGAGAACAGTATCAAACCGAAGAAGAACATCTTTTTAAGATAAAAAGTCGCCTTGATCCATCTCAGGGGGGACGTTTGGCTGACTATGAGAAACAGACTCGCGATCGCCTTGCGGATCTGGTAGAAGAAATGAACCAACTTACCGAAAATCTCTTTAATCCAGAGCCCGTCACCCTAACTGTTCTCGGTGAAATCCACCCCGGAGTCCTAATTGAAATGGGGTACGCTCAGTACCCTGTTGTTAGTTTAATGAAAGGAAAGCTTTTTCGGCTTTCGGACGACAAAAAAACCATCGTGGCCGAAAAAGCTGGCAAGAGCAAAGACTCGGATTAAAGATTTTCCACCGCTTCAAGAAACAATCGATCAGAAGAATTCTTATCAATCTCTTGAAGTAAGGCCTCGCCAGTAGTTGGCATCTTAAAAATAGACGAATAGTTAAGTGCCGGTCCACTGGCCTTGGCGTAACCTTCGCCCGAATCCTTCAGTTCCAATTTGTGACCATCTTGGGTCTCAAAGGTCAAAGTAAAGCCCCTATTGAGGGCTTTAGGCGCGAGATGTTTCAAGACGACGGGTTTTCCGTCTTGGGTATAATGCCATTCGGTGGCAGAAAGGTCAGATTCTCCCTGCCAATTCATCTTCACCCGGAACCATTGAAAAAATAAAAGGGCTTCGGAAGGTAAGCCCCCTTGCAGGGTAATCCCTGCGAGGTTATGAAGATGGGGGCGCATTTCTTGAGTGTTGAAAAAGTTTGCTGCAAGCTTCTGCAAAGGTCCAATCCTAACCCAAGAAAAATCCGACAAAGGAGTTTTGAGTTCACAGGAACGCTTTGCAAGCTCTTTGAGAAACCCTTGAGGGTGATCACAGAAGGCAGTATCAATAAAACAACGATCGGCAACATCGTCAAAGAGCTGGGGAACGGGTGCTTGATCGAGGCTGTCTAGCCACCAGACAAAAACAGGAATTTCACGAATAAGGAGCGGGGCCCAGGTTTCGGGAACCTCTCCCGCTTTATCATCACCCGAAAAAATAACAATCTCTTGAATACAAAGCACCTTGTCATTTTCATCAGGAACACAACGTGCGGTAACATCGGTGTGAGTCACTCCACCGTGATTCTTGCGAATGACAATCACTCGAGCAGGACGTTTGCCATGCAGGTAATTGAGTGCTTCCATCAACAGACGGTCATCTTGATCCGAAACATATACCACCAAGTTAAAAAGGTTAGTTCTGGCTTCGTTAGGTGAAATTTCCTGCTGAATTTTTCGTAGTTGGTGCTCGACGGCTTGGGGATCAGCGTAACGTTTCATAGTTTTCTCCACTTCTGATTCACCGAAGACAGCAACGCTTTAGCTTCTTCGGGGCCGGAGCTACCGGCACGGTACTGGGGTAAGGGCGCTGGATCTTCGGCCCAACCTTGAAGAATGCGGGTAATAAATGCCCAACTGGTTTCAATTTCGTCGCGCCTCGTATATAGGGTAGAATCTCCGACAAGCGCATCCAACAAAAGACGTTCATAGGCCTCGGGGGTGGATTCTCCAAAGGCGTTGCCATAGGCAAAATCCATACTGACCGGCCTGACCTGAGTCGTATAGCCAGGGATTTTGGCGTTAACGTTGAAGGTCACGCCTTCTTCGGGTTGAATATGAATCACCAAGGTGTTGTTCTTGGTATCACTGCCACGGTTGTTAAAAATGTGGAGCGGCGGTTCTTTGAACGAAACGGCTACCTCGCTGACGCGGCGTCCTAAGCTCTTTCCAGTTCGGATAAAAATCGGTACGCCTTCCCAACGCCAGGTGTCTAAGAAAATTTTAAGAGCAACAAAGGTTTCTGTATGGGAGTCCGGGTTCACCCCATCCTCTTCTAAGTACCCCTTGACACTTTGACCTTGAACTATGCCGGGGCCGTATTGGCCGCGTACAGTATACGTTTTTACATCCTTAAACGTGATGGGCCTCAGACTCTTCAAAACCTTAACTTTTTCGGTACGAATTGTGTCAGGGGAGAGATCATTGGGGGGTTCCATCGTTAAAAGCGTCATCAATTGAAAGATATGGTTTTGTACCATATCCCGCATGGCGCCTGATTTTTCGTAATAATTGCCTCGAGTACCAACACCCAAGGACTCTGCAACGGTAATTTGAATGTGATCGATGTAGCGATTGTTCCACAGCGGCTCAAAAATGCCGTTTCCAAAGCGGAGCACTAAAATATTTTGGACGGTTTCTTTTCCGAGGTAGTGATCAATGCGATAGATTTGGTTTTCATCGAAAACCGACGCCAGAATTTCGTTGAGCTCTTTTGCGCTGGCTAAATCGCGGCCAAACGGCTTTTCGACAATGATCCGACTATAGCCGGGGACAGATTGGTTGAGGTTTTGAGCCCCCAGATTTTTAATGATCGCTTCGTACTCATCAGGGGGCGTGGAGAGGTAGAAGAGCCGTCCCTCCCAACCTTTGACGAGCTGTGCTAAGCGTTTATACCCTTCCGGGTCATCAAAAGTTGAGCTGACATAGTCGAGTTTTTCCAGAAAGGCCTTTTTTTGGGCTTCGGGAACAGAAGCAAAAGCTCCTCCAGCAATCATTTGGTGAGCTTCGTCGCGAAAGGTTTCTCCAGTCCAAGTTCGTCTAGCAAACCCCACAATCTTGAATTGTGAGATATTTCCTTTCAAGAAAAGAGAAAAAAGTGCGGGAATCAGTTTCCGCCGCGTGAGGTCGCCCGTGGCACCGAAAATCGTTATGATAAAGGGAACCGGTTCTTTGGCAAACTGAAGACCGTCGAGAAGCGGGTTAGTAAACATAGAATGAATGTAATCAGGTCGGCGTCAATTTACAAGCGTTTTTTCTTTGCATAGAATAGCGGCAATGAACAATCAACCGGTGGCGGTCTTAGATTCCGGCGTGGGGGGGCTTCCCTACCTAGCTTGGATAAAAGCCCACCTTCCCCAAGAACGACTCATTTATGTTGCTGATCGCAAGAATTTTCCCTACGGGGAGAAATCTGCGGCTCAGGTGACCCAGGCTGTTCTCGAAACTACTCGGCTTCTCCAAGACCGTTATCAGCCAAAACTTTTGGCTGTGGCTTGCAATACGGCATCGGTCGTGGCCTTAGAGGCTTTACGCCAGACCTTTCCTTTTCCCATTGTCGGGGTAGTTCCTGCCGTCAAAACAGCCGCTCAACTCACGCGTAATGGCAGAATTGGTGTTTTGGCGACTCGTCAAACCGCCAACAGTGCCTACTTAAGTCAACTCATCTCCGAATATTGCTCAGGAAAATCCGTTTTTCGGTATGCGGCTTCCGATTTGGTGGACTTGGTCGAATCGGATTTTCGGCCCGATTCTCCCGAAAAAGCGCGCATCTTAGGCCAATGGGCAGGTCAACTGCAAAAGGCTGATGTCGATACCGTCGTTCTCGCCTGTACTCACTTTCTTCATGTCGAAGAGGACTTAAAAAAACTCCTGCCGCCGAATTTTCAACTTGTTGATAGTCGTGAGGGTGTAGGGCGCCGCACCAAAGATCTTTTGATCTCACGCGGACTTCTGGCCGAGCCATCGGTGGGAGAAAGCCTTCACGGACCAGATTTGTTGTATTTTACGGCATCGGCACAATGGTCTGGTGAGCTTAGGCAAGACTTAGAGGCTAAATATTGGTATTTCGCTCAGCGTTTCGGCTTACAGCTCGGGGGAGCTTGGGTCCTGTAATGGCAAGAGGGATCATCTGGTGGGGCATCAACAATATCTTTGGGGTACAGACGAACGGTTTGCAGACCGAGTGCCGCTTGAAGGGAAAGGTGCTTAAAGACGCAGAACAAGAATACAATCCGCTGGCCCCTGGCGACCTTGTTGAATGGGAACCTTCGGACTCTGGCCGTGGCTTGATTTCTGCAAGACTGCCACGAAAAAATGCCTACCAACGTTGGAATAAAAAACGCCGTCAGCCTCAAACAATAGCCGCCAACTTGGATTTGCTTTTGTTAGTCACCACCACCCAGTCCCCGCCCTTTCGTCCGCGCTTTCTTGACCGAGCCTTGGTAATGGCCGAAAAAGAAAATTTGCCTGTCAAAATTCTTGTGAATAAAATCGATTTAGGCCTAGAAGCTGAAATTGAAGACCGTTTAGCCGGCTATCAAGAGTTGGGCTGCGAGGTAGCTTTGTGCTCGAGCCTAACCGGCGAAGGTATTGAGGAGCTCAAAGAATCCTTGTACGGCACAACAGCCGCGTTAGTGGGACAGTCTGGGGTGGGAAAGTCCAGCCTTCTTAACCGTTTGGTTCCTGGGGCGCGTCAGCGGGTGGGTGATTTGTCCGCCAAGTACGACCGGGGAAATCATACGACCAATTTTGCGCTCCTGTACGCCTGGGATGGGCAACCTGGCGGAATTATTGATACCCCCGGGGTAAGAGAGTTTGAAGTTTTTGGCATTGTTCCCGCCTCCTTGGCGGCTCATTTTCCCGATTTTGAACCTTTTCAAGGAAAGTGTACCTTTAACCGGTGTACTCACCGAGAGGAGCCAGGCTGTGCCATAAGGGCCGCCGTCGACGATGGGCTCATTGAACCCGACCGCTGGGATACTTACCTCAAAATTTATGAGGACCTTTTGGTGGCTGAAAAAACATGGATGTGAATTTCATATGGATATAACCACCTTTACGAGTTTAGAGTTTTCCCGTTTACGGGCTCAGGTTGCTAGCCTTTGCTTGACGGAAGAAGGAAAAGACCTCCTGCTGAGTTCGTTCCCGGAAACGACTCAAGCGGGAGTAATTTACCTACGTCAGCAAGTGGCTCCGTGTCTGACTTTGCAAGGAGCCGATCTACCTCCTGGCGATTTTCCAGCGGTTGCAGATTTCATGGCCCAAATTGCACCCGAAGGGGCGGTGTTGGAAGGACGGGAGTTAAAGGCCTTGGCTCGCTATCTGTCGAGCGTAACAGCCTGGAAAGTCTTTTTTGGCCGTCAAGATTCTCAACAAATACAACAATGGGCCGCTCGTTGGGGAGATTTTTCTCAGTTGAGTGGTCATTTACATTATGTTCTGAATGCGGAAGGCTCACTCATTGAAGAACATATTCCGTCCTTGATGAGGCTCAAGGGTGAAATCTCTCAGGCGCGAGGCGACATCGATAAAATCGCTCGTAGCTGGCTTAAAGATGCCACAAAAGCTGAGTTTTGGCAGACCGATACTCCCGCCGAAAAGGACGGAAGAACCGTCCTCCCGTTAAAGAGTAACTTTAAGGGAAGGGTTCCTGCCGTTGTGCAGGAGGTTTCTGGCTCAGGAGCAACCGTTTTTGTCGAACCCTGGGATTTAGTGGAAAAAAACAACCGCCTCAAAGAAGCCCAAGAGGCCTGGCGTCTAGAGGTCAGCCGATTGCTCCGCGAGTGGACGGGCATGGTCCGTGTTTTGCGTGAACCTATCCTCGCCACCATGACAGCCCTGGCCGAGTGGGATACCTTTTGGGCCCGTGCCCGTTGGGGGTATGTCCAGCAGGGGGTATTTCCTTCGATCGCTTCAGCAGGGGGCTGGACTCTTCGCCAGGCACGGCATCCGTTGTTAGGGCCAGAAGCGGTTCCCATCGATGTCGGGTGTGACGCACAAGTAAAAGCCTTACTCATCTCGGGACCCAATACTGGTGGCAAGACTGTGACGCTAAAAACCGTTGGTTTGTTGTCGCTTTTGAATCAGTGGGGGGTTCCGATTCCGCTGTCCGAAGACAGCCAATTACCCGTATGGGATTCGATTTGGACCGATATTGGCGATCCGCAGTCTATGGACGAGGCTCTTTCGACCTTTTCGGGACACATGGCACGCATGGCTGTTATTCTTAAACAAGCCACGTCGGCTTCGTTAGTCCTCTTGGACGAGTTGGGGTCAGGTACCGATCCTGAAGAGGGGGGCGCGCTTGCCGTGGCGTTCTTAGAGCATTTTGTCCGGCAAGGGTGTGCTGTCCTAGCTACGACTCACCACGGGGGGCTAAAAACCCATGCCTGGCAGACCCCGGGCTTTCAAAATGCGAGTGTCGAATTTGATCTTGCTTCAGAACGTCCCACCTATCGAATTCTGCCCGGGATTCCCGGATCGAGCCATGCCTTTGAAACAGCCCGTCGGGTGGGCATTCCGGCTCAACTCGTCGAGCAAGCCCTTTCGTGGCGCCATGGTGGTGCCGATACGGCGCAAATGCTTCTCAGGCTTCAAGAAACTCAACAGCAATTACGCGAACGCGAACAGCACCTCGGTCAACGCGAAAAAGACTTTCGCGAGGTCCAACGTCAGACTGATCTTTTGAGGTTGCGGCTAAGGCAAAAAGAAGCCGAACTCAAAGCTCAAGGTGCGGTTGATGTCAAGCGCTTTGTGCAAGCCAGCCGAAAAGAATTTGAACATTTGGTTCAACAAATCCGAACAGGGGAATTATCGAAAGAAAAGATCAAAGAGGTTCGCGAGTTCCTTACTCAAACTGAACAAACGGCACAACAAACCGAAAAAGCCGCTTTCGAGCAACAAAAAGAAACCCAACCGCGCGAAACGCCTGAGTCTGAAGAGCTCAGTGTGGAGTTGGCTTTGGGAATGTCCGTACGGATCGCATCCCGAGACCTCGAGGGGGTGGTTGAGGCTTGGTCGGGTAAAAAGAACGTGCTGGTGCGTGTGGGAAATCTTCGCCTGACGTTGCCCCGAGACGAGCTAACTCCTTTAAAAAAACGACCTCGACCAGCTCCCCGCGTTGAGATCTACACGTCGAGTGTCGCTGACAGTAAGGCGGTAATGACCCTGGATCTGCGCGGTCAACGCTTGGAATCTGCTCTAGAAAACCTGGAACGTCAGTTGGACCTTGCCTTAATGCAGGGGCTTTCGGAATTTTCTGTGATTCATGGGCTAGGGGACGGTATTCTTCAAAAAGGGGTGCAAGAGTATTTAAAAACGCGAAAGGAAGTCCAAAAATACTTTTTTTCTCGACCGGAGGAGGGTGGCTTTGGCAAAACTGTGGTTCAGCTGTAAAGCTCTTCTCGGTTTGACGGTAGCCTTTTTACTCACCTCCTGCCTGTCCCTCCAGTTATCGATGAACTTTACCCCGCAGGGCGGAGGCACCCTTGTTGCCGATTTTTTACTGTCACCCTTAACGGCGGATATCCCGGTTCAACTTTCGGCCACCCGCAGTGTCACTCTTCCGCGGAGCGAACAGGAGTGGCGCTCTGTTTTAGCGGGTATCCCTGGCACGTCCTTAACGGCGTTTCAAGAGAACGCCTCGGTTCAGGGTCAAGCCTTTCATGTCGAGGTGGCGTTTGCCTCTCCGACAGCGTTGGCCAGGCTCTTTGAGTATTTTGGTGAACAAGCGCAACTGGTAGTCGATGCCCAAGATCACCGTGAGCTGACCCTGATCTGGAAAACCCCCAACTTGTACGGGTCGCCGCCTAAAATTCAACAGGTTTGGCAAGCCTATTGGGGTAATCAAACCTGGGTGACGGCCATCCATACGCCAAGACCGATGATTTCGCAGACCGACGGGGAACGAAGATCGGCTTACGAGGCGGTCTGGACTGTCAAGGAATCTGCCTTGTTGAATAAAGACCCCCCGGTGCTAAAGGTCACTTGGTAACTCTTGGTCGCAACGCCTCCCTTCTTGACGACGCTGGTGGTGTTCAGTATGGTGGAAGGCGGAGCCGCGAGGAAGTGAAACTCTTGGGACAGAAATTTTCCATCCATTTCCTAGCCGTGCTGACCTACCTCCTCTGTGCGTCCGTGTTATTCGCACAGAACGAAAGTTCTTCTCGTCATCCCGTACAAAAACCTTTTTCGGCGCCCTTACCTCCCGAAACCTTTACCTATCCCGATGCAGAACCCCATGTTCTTCCCAGCTGGGTTGAGTTCGGTCGCGGAGAAATGGCCGTCCAAGAAAAACATTACGGACAGGCTGTTAACGATTTTCGCAAAGCCATCGAGCGCAAAGGCATCTACCCTGAAGCAGAATGGAAGTTGGCCGAAGTTGCGGGAATCAACGGCGACCCGTTGGTTGAAGCCCAACTTTTGCGCCATGCCCTCAGTGAAGCGGGGCTGTTATCGGTCCCCGAGGACAAGTGGGCTATTCTTTACACCTTGGCCAAGGTAGAAAAACAACTCCCTTCACCCGGTCTCGAAAAAAAATCCTTGGCCATGGATACCTACCGCGAAATCTTATCCCAAGACCCTGATTATGAAGCCTTGGAAGCCGGTACTGGCCTAGGCGGTTACGATGCAGCTTTTTTCACAAAACCAGGCCGATTTGTGTACCAAAGTACGGGAAAGGAAAGTTTTACCTCGCAGTTAACAGGGTTAAACCGGGTTTTGTACCTGTATCATCATCCGGTGGATTTTAGTCTTAAGGCGCACCAAGAGTTAGCCAAGTTGTACTTAGAAAATCATGCTTGGGATCAGGCCGAAGTTCATGCTCTGTATGCCCTAACGGCCATTTTTAGTACAGTCATTGATGCCGTCCAAGCACAACAGCCAGATTATGTTTTTCACAGTCTTAATGATCTTTTTCGAAACCGAAACTCACCGGTCTTTCTGGGGGTTGACCCCAGCTTGCAATCTCACCGAGGACCAGGCTCAGCAAACCCTGGTTGGATGAGCCGGTGGCAGGATATTTGGGATTTTTTAAAAAAGAGTAAAACCGATGAAACCCTGGCCACCTTAGATTTTGCCCTCCGGGGAATCGAAAAACGAGACCGTCTGTTCACGGCCCCCCCTGACAATCGTCGTACGGCCCAACAGGCCCAAGAGGAAGTTCTCGGCTGGCTTCACTTGATCTTTCCCAACAGTCCCTGGAACGCTATCTTGCGACATGAGGCACAACGAACATGGATAAACTAATTGTCAAAGGGGCGCGCGAACATAACCTGAAGAACATCGACCTGGAATTACCGCGCAACAAGTTGATTGTGATTACCGGAAAAAGTGGTTCAGGAAAATCTTCCTTGGCCTTTGATACCATTTTTGCCGAAGGTCAGCGGCGGTATGTGGAGTCGCTTTCAGCCTATGCACGTCAATTTTTGGGGCGTTTGGATAAACCCGATGTCGACTATATCGAAGGGCTTTCGCCAGCGATTTCTATCGAACAGAAAACTACCCATCGCAATCCTCGGTCCACTGTAGGAACCGTTACAGAAATCCACGACTACTACCGACTCCTTTTCGCGCGCATCGGAAAGCCTTTGTGTCCTCACTGCGGAAAACCTGTCGAGAAAAAAACCGTGGATCAAATTCTCGAAGACATTTTTCAATTGCCTGCGTCGAGCCGCCTTATGCTGCTTTCTCCTGTGGTTCGAGGAAAAAAAGGCGAACATCAAAAAGTTTTTGAGGATGCTCGACAGCTAGGGTACCAACGGGCCCGCATTGATGGAAACCTCATTTCGCTTGACGAGACCCTTGAACTCGATAAAAAAAAGAAACACGATATCGATATCGTCGTTGATCGGGTTGTTCTTTCGCCCGAGTCGCGGGGGCGTTTAGCCGAATCGCTCGAGGCGTCGCTTAGCATGTCGGACGGTCTGGCCAAGGTGGTTGTCTTGGCAGAGACCGGCGATCAAGAGTTGTTTTTTTCTGAAAAAGGAACCTGCCCCGACCATCCCGATGTCGCTTTTCCTGATTTGGAACCGCGTCTTTTTTCGTTCAATAACCCCTACGGGGCCTGTCCGGTGTGTTCAGGCCTTGGGATGACCATGGAGTTTGATCCGGATTTAGTCATTCCGGATGCGAGGCTCTCGTTTAATGAAGGGGGGATAGCCCCCTACAATCCTGAATCGGGCTGGCATCGTTCCTGGTTCGAGGCCTTGGCAAAGCATTTTCAATTTAGTTTAGACACGCCACTGAAAGATTTATCTCCGCGAATTCGGCACGCTTTGCTTCACGGAACCGAACAGCCCGTCGAAGTCGTCTATCAAAACCGCGAGGGAACAGGAAAATTCGAGTATTCCTCGCAGTTTAAGGGAATTCTTAAAGATTTGACTCGTCGCTATCGCGAAACTCAAAGCGATGGCATCAAAGATTGGTTAGAAAAATATATGTCCCAACGGCCGTGCCCCGAGTGCGGTGGAAAACGGTTAAAAACCGAGGCTCTTTCGGTCTATGTGGGGAAGCAAAACATTTATGCCTTATCGAGCCTCACGGTAGGTGAGGCTTTAGAGTTTTTTCGAATGTTACCCCTCACCGAGACTCAGGCCAAAATCGCCGATCAGATTCTTAAAGAGATTCGTGCACGCCTTGGGTTTTTAGCCAGTGTAGGTCTTGATTACCTTACCCTCGAACGAAAAGCCTCGACCTTGTCGGGGGGTGAAGCCCAGCGGATACGCTTGGCGACCCAGATAGGTAGTCAATTGGTGGGTGTGCTGTACATCCTTGATGAACCGACAATCGGCCTTCATCAGCGGGACAATGAGCGCTTAATTGCCACCCTGCAACAGCTTCGGGATATCGGTAATACCCTTTTGGTGGTCGAGCATGATGAACAAACCATACGTACCGCTGATTACATTGTCGATTTAGGACCGGGAAGCGGAGTTCACGGGGGACAAGTCATCGCTCAAGGAACCCTCGAAGAAATTCTTGCAGACCCCCAAAGTATCACCGGTCAGTGTTTAACGGGGGTGATTTCGATTCCCAACCGTGCTCAACGCCGTCAGGGAAACGGACAGGAACTTTTATTGACAGGGGCCAAAGAACACAACCTGAAAAATCTTACAGTGCATTTTCCTCTTGGGGTTATGACAGTAATTACTGGTGTTTCCGGTTCAGGCAAGTCTACTCTGCTTTCTGATGTCCTTTACCCTGCGTTGGTGAATCGCCTATCGAAAGATCAGCACCTTAGTGAAGGTCAGTATGATCAGATCAAGGGTACCGAGTTCCTCGATAAGGTCATTGCCATCGATCAGAGCCCCATTGGGCGCACCCCACGCTCCAACCCAGCTACCTATATTGGTGTCTTTACGGCGATTCGTGACCTTTATGCCTCGTTACCGGACGCCAAAGCCCGAGGTTACAAACCCGGGCGATTTTCGTTCAACGTCAAAGGGGGACGTTGTGAAAATTGCGAAGGCGATGGTTCTTTGCAAATCGAAATGCATTTTTTGCCTGATGTTTATGTCACCTGTGACGTTTGCCACGGAAAACGGTTCAACAAAGAAACTCTCGAGATTCGTTACAAAGGAAAGAACATCCACGAAGTCCTCGATATGCCGGTGGATGAGGCTGTTGAATTTTTTGCTGGAATTCCTTCGGTGGCCAATAAGCTCAGAACCTTACAGTCGGTTGGTTTAGGCTATATCAAGCTTGGACAATCGGCTCTGACCCTGTCAGGCGGAGAAGCCCAGCGGGTGAAGCTCGCGCTCGAATTGTCTAAACGGAGTACGGGTAAAACTATCTATGTTATTGACGAACCCACAACCGGGTTGCATTTTGCCGACGTCAAACAGCTTCTTGAGGTGCTTCAGCGTCTCGTCGATGCGGGCAATTCTATGATTCTCATTGAGCATAATCTCGATGTTATTCGTCAATCGGATTATGTCATTGATCTGGGCCCAGAAGGGGGCGGTAGGGGCGGTTCTCTCGTGGTTTGTGGAACTCCCGAGGAGGTGGCGCGTTGTCCGGAATCACACACCGGACGGTTTCTGCGCGAATTGCTTTCATGAGGTTTTGGTTCGTTATCGTGGGGGCTCTTGTTCTTGTGATGGGCCTAGGCGCAGGGGAAGTTAAAGACTCACAATCCTTACCGGCACCTTCGTGGATGGATGAAGCCCAAAAGCGTGACTGGAAAACCGCCAGTTACGGAGAGCTGAAAGCCTGGGCCGAACAGCTAGGTCTAAACGATACAGGAACGGCCGACGATCTACGCACCCGCCTAGGCCAAAGCTTGGGGTTTACGGACCTTACCCCAGCACCAAAAGTGGAAAAAAAGAAAAAAATCCTGACGATTGAGAGTGCCCGTTCGGCCGGGTTTCTTCAGGTCGACCGAACCGATGGCGGGAGGGAGCTTCACCTGTCGGGGGGAGTCCATCTCATTTTTAAAGATAACACCAAAAATGTCACTCACGACATCGTTTGTTCAGAACTGTGGTACGATCAAGCTTTAGGTGAGATGACTGCCAAGGGTCATGTCGTCTACACCTTGATCAACGGTAGTTCTCGCGATGTGTTTCATGGAGACAGCCTTACCTTTCGCCTCAGTGATGCCCAGGGCATCTTTTATGGGGGCAGTTCGACCCGTCAACAGACCGAGCAAGGGGTAACCCTGACCTTTACCTATCAGGGAAAGACTATTAAACGCTCGGGGAACGATGTTGTCGTGATGGACAACGGAACGATTACCTCAAGTCCTGCCCGGCCTCCAAATTATGAGTTAAAAGCCAGTAAGATTTGGATCCTCGCCCCAGGAGAGTGGGGGATCGAGAATGCAGTCCTCTGGCTGGGTCGAATTCCGGTTTTTTATTTTCCCTTTTATTTTCAACCGGGTGATGACTTCTTCTTTAACCCGGTTCTTGGCTTTCCCGGTCCCTCGGATCCACGGGGAACCTACTTACAGACAACAACATATTTCTTAGGTCAAAAGAAACGGGATGATTCGGCGATGTCGTTCTTACAAGTTGCCGGTTCGGGTGGGTCTGTAAAACGTGTTCAACGAGGACTCTTTATGGTTCCTGGGACGCCGCCACCTCAGCCGGATAATTGGATTTTGAAAACGACCAATGACTTGTATACAAATTTGGGTTATCTCAATGGGGTCTATGCCGAGATGCCTGGACTTGCTGGTCTTAAGACTTTTAACTGGTGGACGACTTTAGGGGTGACTCGAACGCTGGACGCGACAGGAAATCCCTATCAAACTGCACCATTTCAGCCTTTACTCAGTCCGTGGTCGCAATTTCAATGGGATCAAGGCTATTTTGGTCCCTGGAGTTTTCCTCTGCGGTGGGGAGCACATTTGGATGCCAGTAATTCACTGTTCACCTTTAAGGCAGAATTCTATACTGATCCTTCGTTGTATGGGCAGGCTTTTTTAAATAGAAGTGAGAATTTCAGCCTAACCACCCTTTTAGGCCTCAATACGAACACGAACACCTACACCCTGCCCACGATTCAATCCTCACTCAACTGGCAATTAGCTTTAACACCCCAAAGTCTTTCGTTTCCCTGGCTCTTTTTAAATACCTTGAGTTTGACTCGGTTAGAAGCCGATGCTGAATGGGATCAGAAATCTAACGGGGCCTATACTTCGTATTCAACGTCGCCAAGTGCCTATTTGTACGCACCGTCTTTATTCACGATTCCCAGTATTTCCTTTTCTACCGGGGGGAAGCTCCTGGACTTTTCTGGGACTCCAGCGGCTCCGGTTACCGTTAAATCGGCGTTGATTTCGCCTTGGGCCTCTGCTAGTTCACCAGCTTTTTCAACAAACACGGAAGTTTCCTCCTCTGCAGACGCCACCGATACCTCTAAGACCACTCCCACTTCCGCCTTAATTCTCCCTGACCTCCAGCCAGACCTCACCATCGACAAAACGGTTTCTGGATCAACGGGTAGTTTGTCGTGGACGTATTCGCCCACGTGGCGAAATGAAACTCGCTTCGATACCACACAATGGGTTCAACCCGGACAAATGAACTGGGCTGTTCAGACTCAACAGTGGTTTTTAAACCAAACGGCCGATGTAAATTATCAGCAATCCTCCCTCGATAAAACTTGGTCGTTGAGTGAGGATGTGAATTTATCGCAGTTGGGTCAAAAAACCTGGGTACTGGGGTCGGGGCTCACCCCGCAACAAGTTCTTTTGGATCAACAAACGGATGCCTCGAATACACAAATTCAGGTTTACCAGACGTTTTCTCCGACGGTGAATCCTTTGGTGAGTATCCCTGCTTTGGCACAGTCCAACGTAACCTACAATCTAAAATCAAGGTTGTGGTCACATTCGTTTTCTTCGTGGGATTCCAATTCGAATACGGCGGTCTATCAGGATTTATACTGGGACGGTACCGCCGATTCTGTGCCCATTAACAATGTTAGTGCCAAGTTAAATTGGGTTTTGCTTTACCCTAACCCTGCTTTTAACTCCTACCTTTCGTGGAGCAACGATCTTGATCCTCGTCCAACTAACCAAAGTTTGAGTTGGAATTTTGCGGCGACCCAAGATTGGGGGTCGTTAACTTCGACGTTAACTTATCGGGATATTGGTAACGGCTGGAACCCAGACCCCTGGGTTGCTAACGTGACTTGGAAGCCGTTTACCAACTTTAGCTTTTCACAAGATTACACCTACGATTTGGTAGATGAAAAACCGCAGTCTGCCATAAGTACCCTCAGCCTTTGGGGCTTTCAAACCAAATATACTGCACAGCAAACGTTTCCTTACTCCTTCAATACAGTTTCCAAGTCCTGGACCCAAGGTACACAGATGGACTTTTTGGACTCAGAACTTGACTTTACCTGGAACAACACGTGGAAAAGTCCTTACTTCTGGAAGGGGCGGGCCTACACCAGTTTGGGACTCAATGCTTCGTGGTTGATTAACCTTCAGCAGTATACCCAGATGCCTCTTTCGGTCAGTTATACCTTCAACCTGGCAGTTTCGCGGTTTCTCGATATCAGTTTGACTCATACCTTTACTAATAACCTTATGTATATGTACTTTCCGGGAATTGTTCAGAGCTTTGGCGTTCCCGGCTTGGCCACACGGAATTTTTTCACCGACGTGGCCAATTCTCTTGAACTGTGGAACCCCAGCGCCTTACAACTGGGCGCCTTTAAGGCAAGTTCCATTGCGCTGAACTTAACTCATTACATGGACGATTGGCAGATTCAACTCAACTATCAGGCCTCTCCCCAGATCCCCGTGGGGAGCACCCAGTATCAGTGGGTGAGTACGCTTACCTTTTTGATTCAGTGGTACCCGTTCCCGCAAGTCAAAGCCAATGTTCAGCAAGACAGTACGGGACAGTGGTCGATTCAAAACCCACAGACTCCTGGGGTACCCTATACGTATACCGGGAGTTGAAATCTTGACGCGCCTTAGGCCCTCTTCTACACTAAAGGTGGGAGATGCTTCTGCGTAGTACAGTTAAAGTTGTTCTTGAGGAAGGGAATTTTCTCAGCCAAATTTGCGCCTACGATGACAAAAACCTCAAGGCCTTGTCATCGGTGCTGGGGGCGCCTGTTTATTCTTTTGGCAATGAATTGCATTTTCAAAGCGACAACCCCCAAGCACGACAATTTTTTGGCAATTTTATTAACGAGCTTCAAAATCAGGTGAGCAAGGGCCGAATTTTGGATGAAAACCTGATTCATGGACTGGATCAGGCCCTTCAGGCCACAGGGGATTCTTCGCTGAGGCTGTTTCAAGACGAGGTTGTTAGCATCCCTCAGGGCTTAGGAAAAGTCTATCCCCGGGGGTTAAGTCAAGCGGAGTATGTTAAGGGAATCCGTGACCATGAGCTTTCGTTTGGAATCGGACCTGCAGGAACCGGAAAGACCTATTTAGCCATGGCCATGGCTTTGTCCGAGGTTCTGTCAAAACGCCGACGGCGCTTGATTCTTTCGCGTCCGGTTGTTGAAGCCGGTGAGAGCTTGGGGTTTCTTCCCGGAGATCTCTCGCAAAAGATTAGCCCGTATTTGCGGCCCCTGTATGATGCCATGGAAGATTTGCTTCCCGGGGAAATCATCAACCGCCTAGAAGAAAATCGTATTCTAGAGATTGCACCGTTGGCCTATATGCGGGGACGGAGCTTAAAAAACTGCTTTGTCATTTTGGATGAAGCGCAAAATACCACCCCCACGCAGATGAAAATGTTTTTGACACGGTTAGGAGAAGGATCAAAAGCGGTGATAACCGGCGATCCCTCGCAAATTGATTTGCCGCGGCACCAGGAGTCAGGTTTGGTTCATGCACAAAAAGTTTTGGCCGAGTTACATGAAGTTCATTTCACGATTTTTGAAAAAAAAGATGTTGTCCGAAGCTCGTTGGTGAAGCGGATCATCGAAGCGTATGACGCTCATGACTAATTTGCCGCGCGATTGTGTGATCACTTCAGACGTTACTTACCCTTGGCTGGATTCTTACGAAACTTTTGTCTTTAGCCTGTTTGAGCTTTTAAAGGTTTCGGGTTGGGAGCTGGGTATTCGCTTTGTTTCGCTGTCAGAAATGCGCCTGCTCAACAGGGATTTTCGAGGCAAGGATGAACCGACCGATGTTTTGTCCTTTGGAGAGGACCTTGTGCTTCAACAGGAGCCGTCGGTTTTAAAAGGCGACCTAGCCATCTGTGTTGAACGCGTCTTCGAGCAAGCTCAGGATTTTGCGGTCACTCCCGAAGAAGAGCTCAAACGAGTGACTCTTCATGGCTTGCTCCACCTTCAAGGCTGGGATCATGAAACCAATTCTCCTGAGGAGCCGATGTTAAAGCTTCAAGAGGAACTCCTGCCACGGGTGCAAGAGGTTGTCATTCTGTGAAAAATAAAAATTCTAAGCCTTGGTTTTCTCTGAGAAAGCAAGATAATCGCTCCTTAGAAAATCTCAATAATGAAGAAAAAGAAATGATTCAGGGGGTTGTGGAACTCGGTGATACCACCGTCAAAGAGGTCATCGTGCCCCGGATCGATGTGGTTTTTTTGTCAGCGAAAATTGCCTTCAAAGACCTGATGAACAAAATCACAGAAAGCGGCCACTCACGGTTTCCTGTTTATACCGAGACAATCGATAATGTCGTGGGCATCCTCTACGTCAAAGATCTTTTACGGCATTTCGATCGTAATGGTTGGCTTATCCCTGAAAACTTAGATCTCGTCTCGTTGGTGCGAAAAGCTTACTTTATTCCCGAGACAAAAAAACTCAACAGCCTTTTACGCGAATTTCAACGCAAGCATGTTCATATTGCTGTGGCGGTGGATGAATATGGGGGTGTGTCGGGGATTGTCTGCCTAGAGGACATCATTGAAGAAATTGTCGGGGACATCCAAGACGAATTCGATGAAGATACCGAAGTTATTCTTGAAATTGGTGAACGTACTTACCTATGTGATGCCCGAGTAAGTATCGAAGAATTGAATCAAACCTTGGGCTTAACTCTCCCCAATGATAACTTTGATACCCTGGGGGGCTTTGTTTTCGATTTGTTTGGAAAAATTCCTGTGCGGTTTGAAAAAGTCTCCTGGGGAGACGCGGATTTTGTCATCCAGAGCATGGATGGGTACAAAATCAAAACCGTAAAGGTGATTTTAAAGGATTCTGAAAATGTCCCGTCCCTTTAAAGCGCCGATTCTAGCGATTTATTTCTTAGGGGTTGCCGTTTCGGGCTTTGCCCAGACCGCTACCCAAGACTTTCATCAAGGGCAAAGGACATTTGAACAAGGGAATTCCTGGCAAGCGATAGCTGAATTTCGACGGGCCTTGAACATCAACCCCCACTACCAAGACGCCTTGCAAGGGATGGCTCAGGCCTACTTTTCTCTGGGGGATTACGATGAGGCTTCCCGTTTTGTCGATCAAGCCCTCAACTTAGGTAGGTTATCGGTACCCTTACGACTCTTACGAGGACGAGTTCTTCTCGGTCAAGGAAAACTCAGCGAAGCTTTGGCGGTTTTTCGTGATGTTCAGGCTCAAGATCCGCAAAATCGGGGTGCCCGCTTCGGAATTGCTGAGTATGAGGTCATGAAGGGGCGCCTGGGCTATGCTACGCGACTCTTTAACCAACTGCGGCGGGAGGATCCCTCGGATCTACGGGCAGAGCTTTCCCTGATGTACATCGCCGAAGAACAAAATGATCCGCTAACCTTCGAAAAAGCCTTTCAAGATGCTCTGGACTACCATTCGTCACAGCCCCAGGTTCATGAAGCCGCCGCACAGTTTGCCTATCAGAACGGCGACACCGCTCGGGCGATGCGAGAGCTAGACCAGGCTTTAGCGTTGAATCCTCATTCCCCCGAGCTGTGGCAATTTCAAGCTCAGCTATTTTTAGGGGATAAACGAGACTCCCGTGCCATTCAAACGCTAGATGAACATGTGCTTAAAGGTGAAGGCGCCAAAAATCCGCAGGGCTGGTACCTCCGAGCCCTTGCTGAAGAGGCCTTAGACCATGTCAGTGAGGCTCTGACGGCCTTTAGGATGGCCTTGCGTTTTGCTCCTGATAATGAAACCTACCGCTTTGCACTCGAGGATCTGCTACGGCGAAAAACCTCACCTGATAGTCCTCTGCGAGCCGAGGAAGCGCAGTTTCATTTTCGAAAGGCACGCGAGCTAGAACGACAAAATTATGATACGCAAGCCTTGGCCGAATATCGGCGAGGCTTGTTAGTAGCACCGTTGGATATTGCTGCTCGCGAAAAAAGGGCAGAGCTTTTTCAACAAGCTGGTTTTGCGACAAGCGCCCTGCAAGAATTAGAAACTGTGGCCCACCTTCATCCCGATTACAAAAAAATCTCATTTTTGGATCAGTTAGAAATTCAAAAAAGCCTCTATGAGCAAAGTTTGCCGGCACAGTGGGGTCTGACTCTCAAAGATCTCGATGCCTTGGATAGCACAGGAACCTCGAACTTTTACCGTCCTTTCAGGGTGGGACTCTTTTACGTCCCCTCGGCGTCACGAACAGCCTCCTACCAAGGTGATACCTTTTTGGCTGAAGATTTTGCCGATGAGCTGACCGTTTCTCGGATGGTTGATCTTGAACCTTCTCAGGATGAACGGCGGGCTCATGCGGTTTCGGGATTTAACGAGGCTTTTGCTCGTTCGCGCCAGGCTGGGCAAGAGTTTTTTATTTTGCTGACCGTCCGAGAGGGGCAAAGAGATTTTTCAGCGGTGGCGAGACTCTGCCTTACCCGGACAGGGCGTACGGTCCAAGAATTTCCGGTTTATAAAAAAGGCTTGGAACCTGATGCCAAGGGTTTATACGATTTAGCACAACAAATTTTGGCGACGTTTCCCCTGCGAGGAAGCATCCTTCAACGCAACGACGACCAGGCTCTGGTCAATTTGGGAACCAGGGATGGTCTGGCTAGTGGGCAAACGTATGAAGTTCTTCGCAATGGGTCGGGAGAGCTTACAGGTGACGCCTCTTGGCTTGCGGTGAATAGCGAAGATAAGTTAGGGACCTGGAAGGTGGGCTCGGCTTCGGATTGGGTCTCGGAAGGAAAACTCTCGAAAGCTGGATTTTTTGACACCATCGCTCCTGGCGACGAGGTGATCCTTGTTCCTCCAGCACAACCTACGGCTCTTCCTCCGCCCTTGCCGGTCTCTGCACGACTCCAAAGGTCACTCTTGGGGCTTCGAGGTTGACATAGTCCTGATTTTTTCTCTAGAATGAATCGTTAAATTTTAGCACTATTCATGGAGGATGACATGGCAACAAAAGTGGCAATCAACGGCTTTGGCCGCATTGGCCGTCTGGTGTTCCAGGCTCTAGTCGATAAAGGGCTTTTGGGCAAGACTATTGATGTCGTGGCCGTGGTTGACGTTTCCACGGACGCGGATTACTTCGCTTATCAGCTGAAGTACGACTCGGTCCATGGCAAGATGAAAGCCAAAATCTCGACCGAGAAGAGCGATGCCTCGTTGGCCGAAAACGATATTCTGGTGGTCGATGGTCACAAGATTAAGTGTGTCGGTGCTGTAAAAGAGCTCAAGGATCTTCCTTGGGGTAAGCTGGGCGTAGAGTACGTTATTGAATCCACTGGTCTTTTTGTCGACGACAAATCCAAGGGTCACCTGGATGCCGGCGCCAAGAAGGTCATTATTTCCGCTCCGGCCAAGGGAAAAGACGTTCCCATCAAGACCTTTGTGATGGGCGTTAACCATGAAGAGTACAAGGCCTCGGAACACCATATCGTTTCGAACGCTTCCTGCACCACAAACTGCTTGGCTCCCCTCGTGCACGTCTTGCTCAAAGAAGGAATCGGTATTGAAACTGGTCTGATGACCACCATTCACTCGTATACGGCAACTCAAAAGACGGTTGACGGTCCTTCGAAGAAGGATTGGCGCGGTGGCCGCGCTGCCGCAATCAATATTATTCCCTCCACCACGGGTGCCGCAAAGGCTGTTGGTGAAGTTCTTCCCGCCACCAAGGGGAAGCTTACTGGGATGTCGTTCCGTGTCCCCACGGCTGATGTTTCGGTCGTCGACTTGACCTTCCGCGCTACTCGCGATACGTCTATTGAAGAAATTAACAGCCTGTTAAAGAAGGCTTCAGAAACTTACCTTCAGGGAATTTTGGGTTTTGCGGACGAAGAGCTGGTTTCGACTGACTTTGTGCATGACAACCGCTCGTCGATCTACGATAGCTTGGCCACTCTTCAAAATAACCTGCCTGGTGAAAAGCGCTTCTTCAAGCTCGTTTCTTGGTACGATAACGAGTGGGGTTACTCGAATCGTGTCGTGAACCTGCTCGAACACATGATCAAGACCAGTAAGTAAGATTTTGAGTACGTTGTTCTAAAAAGGCCTCCGCAAGGGGGCCTTTTTACCAAGAGGAGGGCAAAATGATTAAGACAATTAAGGATGTTTCCGTTCAGGGCAAGCGTATTATTATGCGCGTAGATTTTAACGTCCCCATGAAAGACGGTAAGGTGCAGGATGATACCCGCATAGTCGCGGCTCTGCCCTCGATCCGTTATCTGTTGGAGCAGGGTGTCAAGAGTGTTGTCCTCATGAGTCACCTGGGCGACCCCAAAAAAGACGCCAAAAAGGCCAAAGAAAAGGCCGAGAAAGACGGCAAAGAATTTGATGAGGCGAAGTACATTGCCGGAAAACACCGCATGAAGCCTGTCGCCGAATATTTGGCGAGCAAGCTGGGAAAGCCTGTGGTGTTTGCCGGTGAGGACTCCTGCTTCGGCAAAAAAGCTCTGATCGAGTCACAGCCGGACGGTACGGTATTGATGCTCGAAAATACCCGTTTTCATAAAGAAGAGACCAGTGAAGACCCCGCAGAACGGGATAAGTTGGCTAAGGAACTCGCGAGCTACGGCGAAATCTTTGTTAATGACGCCTTTGGAACCGCCCACCGAGATCACGCTTCGACGGCCTCGATTGCCAAATTCCTGAAAGTCAGCGTTGGTGGCTTCCTCATGGAAAAAGAAGTGGCCTATCTGGAACCCATTGTCGTTAATCCGGGAAAACCCATGGTCGCCATCATTGGTGGTGCCAAGGTCAGTTCAAAAATCGCCGTTTTAGAAAGCCTTTTGAAGAACGCCGCCGCTTTGATCATTGGTGGTGGGATGGCTTATACCTTTTTGAAGGCCCAAGGGCACAAGATTGGCAAGTCCCTCGTCGAAGATGATCAGCTGGATACCGCCAAGAAAGTTTTAGAGGCCGCCAAAAAATCAGGCACCGAAATAGTTCTTCCGCTTGACCATGTAGGTTCTGAAAAATTTGACCCTGCGGCTCCCGCCGTTGCCATCAACGCTATCGATATCCCTGACAACCTGATGGGGATGGATGTTGGGCCCAAGACTCTTGAGGCCTATAAAGCGGTTTTGGCAAAAGCAAAGACGGTAGTTTGGAACGGCCCCGTGGGGGTTTTTGAGTTTGATGCCTTCGCGAAAGGGACAGGTGAAGTCGCCAAGCTCGTCGCTGAGGCTACCGGTAAAGGGGCCACAACCGTGGTTGGCGGTGGTGACTCTGTGGCTGCGGTCAACAAGTTTGGTCTGGCAGACAAGATGAGTCACGTCTCTACCGGGGGCGGGGCTTCGTTGGAATTGTTAGAAGGCAAGAAACTCCCGGGCATCGAAGTGTGCCGGTAAAAACAAAGGAAGAAGTTATGCGTCAAAAATTTATTGCCGGGAACTGGAAGCTATGGGGGACCTTGGATCAAGCAAAAGCCCTGGTTTCGGCGTTGACTCCCGCATTGAAAAGCTCGAAAAATCGGTTTTTGGTCGCTCCTCCCTACACGGCGTTAGCCGCGGTCAAAGAGCTGACGAAAGGCTCAGGCCTCTTAGTCGGGGCACAAGATTGTGCCAGCTTAGAATCTGGTGCACGGACAGGGGAAATTTCGGTCCTGATGCTTAAGGAGCTTGGGGTTGATGCCGTCATTCTGGGGCACTCCGAACGCCGTCAGTTTCATGGAGAAACCGACAAGCTGGTCAATGAAAAAATCAAGCTTGTTCTTAAACAAGGTCTTGAAGTCATTTACTGCAATGGGGAAACCTTGGCAGAGCGCGAAGCGGGAAAGGCTGCTGAAGTTGTGATTCGTCAAACTAAAGAGGCCTTTGCGGGAATTTCTGAAGCCGACTTGAAAAAAATCACCATAGCCTATGAACCCGTATGGGCCATTGGTACGGGAAAGACTGCCACTCCTCAAGATGCCAACGAGATTCATCAGGTCATTCGTCAAACCGTCAAAGAACTCTATTCAAAGGCCGCCGCAGATGCTATGATCATTCAATACGGCGGTTCCGTCAAACCCGAGAATGTTAAGGATTTGATGGCCATGCCAGATATTGACGGGGCTTTGGTGGGAGGCGCTTCGCTCAAAGCGGAGACCTTCCTTCCGATCTGTCTGTTTGATCAATAATTATCGGGAGTTTACTCATGGGGATTCTTGAAGGCATTCTCTTGGTGCTTTTTGTTGTTATTGCTGTCTTACTCGTCTTGATGGTTCTCATTCAAGACGACCAAGGGGACGGCCTCACAGGAATGTTTGGTGGAGGCAGTTCGACCACTTTTGGTTCTCGGGCGGGAAACGTCTTAACCAAAACGACTTCGATCTTGGGCACCTTGTTCATGATTCTCGCTTTTGTCTTGGCGTTTATGTTTAAGACCCCGATGACCGGCGACGTGGCGGCTGCGGCTCGTTTGCAAAGTCAATCCCAGGCGGATTGGTGGGAAGCAAAAGCTCCGGCACCAGTTCTTCAACCGGCTCAGGCTCCTAAGGGTGCTCCGGCAACTGGTACCGCTCCGGTAACTGGTACCGCTCCGGCAAAAACCGCTCCTTCGAAGTAACAAGATCCTTTGTCTATTGTTTACTCAACAACCCTGGGCTGATGTTCAGACCAGGGTTTTTTTCTTGACAGGTGGGAAGTCTCCCTGATACTGTGTTGGCGAAATCTTAGGTTAACCTTAAGATTTTCAAAGGCAAAGAAAGGATTTTATGAAGAAATTACTCGTTATCTTCCTCTTAACAGCGGCCTCATGGGGGGCTCAAGCGCAGGCCCTGGGTGGCCCCGTAGCGATTGTTAAGCTCAATTCAACTTATGTGATTACCCAACAGGCCTTTCGGGAACGAGAGCAAATCGTGGCCTCGAATATTGGCCACGCGTTAACACCACACGAAAAGAACGCTGTCTTGGATTCGATGATTCAAGATGAATTGTTTCGCCAAGCCGCGGTTCGAGCGGGAATTACGGCCACAGATGACGATGTCATGCGGGAGCTTCGCCAAAGCAACCCTCAAGCCTCTGATGAGCAGATTCGGCGAGAAATGGAACAACGTTACCATATGTCTTGGTCGTCCATTCTCGTTGAAATTAAAAAACAACTCACGGCGCAAAAATTTTTAGCGACCCAGCCTGGTGTTCAAGATATCGGAAAAAATCTTGATGTCAGCGAAGCTGAAATTACTGACTTTTACAACAACCACGCTGATAAGTTTGTTCTGCCGGACATGGTTCGTGTCTCTTACATTTACTTTGATACAACCGTCCACCCCCAGGGTACCCTCGAAGAAATCACTCAAAAAGCCCAGGACGTTTTGGGCAAAATTCAAGCAGGCAAGATGACTTTTGAAGAGGCTGTTCGGTTGTACTCTCAAGATGCTCGCACGGCACGTCTTAACGGTGATTTAGGTTTTGTCCCCAAAGATTTAGATTCACCGAATTTACGACCCTACGTGCAGATTTACGGGAAGGATTTTTTACGACAACTTTTTACTTTACATATTGGTGACATTAAACTTTTGAACACCAGTCATGGTTTGGCCATTGTGAAAATCACGGATCATATTCAAAAACACTTTTTAAACTTGACCGATCCCATTTTTCCCGGACAAACGGTAACAGTTCATGATTATATCAAGCAGAACCTCTACCGGGAAAAAGCCATGAAAGCTCAAGATGCCTTTATTGAAAAGGTGGGGGAACGCTTAAGAAAAGAAGCGGATGTAAAGACTTATCCGCAGAATATGTGAGTTATGGGTTCACGACGTCAAGCGCGAATACTTGCATTTCAAAACCTCTTCGGTCAGGATTTTAATCCCCAAAGGGCTGAAGAGGCGTTGTCTTTTTCCTGGATGGACCCCGAAGAATACTCCGCTCTTGAACCTGATGTTCTGGCCTTTGCTCGGGGGTTGATCCAAGGAACGTTAGAAAATTGGGAAGTTATTAATACGTCGATTCAAAGCCAACTGAAACGGTGGGATTTTAATCGGATAGGTAAAGTGGACCTGGCGATTTTACGGCTGAGTGTCTTTCAAATGTTGTTTATGAAAGATATTCCTGTTAAAGTTGTGATCGATGAAGCGATTGATCTGGCAAAGAGTTTTGCCTCAGACGAATCCTACCGTTTTGTGAACGGCGTTCTCGACGGCCTGCGACGGGAAAAAGGCTTGTGAGAGATGAAGTGGGGACGTCTCGTCTTCCTCGTTTTGGTTCTGGGAGCTCTGGCCGGAGGGGGTATACTCTTCTGGTCAGTCTTTTTTCCATCGTCCCCGCCTCAAATTTATCATGATCTTCCTCGCGTTGACCAAGATCTCGTAACTGGTCGCTATGCTCAGGCAAAAGCGGATTTGTCACGTATTCCGCAGCAAAATCTTTCCAGTATCGGGTGGTTGAGCCTTTTGAAACGGGCTGTCACCATTGCCGAAAAATCCGGAGATTGGGCTTTTGCTCAGAAGTTGACCCAAAGTGCTTTTAAACAATTTCCGGGAAATTTGAACTTTCGAGCACTTCTAGTCTGGGAGGCTTTGCAACAAGGAAAGGCTACCTTAGCTCTGCAAGAGGCCCACGAACTCAAGGGAAGCGCATGGAATGCTTTGTGGTTACAGGCTTCGGTAGAAGCTCAGCACTACCCAGACCAACCGGCCTCAAGCAGAGTAGAGGCTTATCTTGCCAGTATTCTTGAAAACCCCGTGACCGCACCTTTGCCGGTTCTGCAAAGCTTGATGCCTTTAGGGGAGGTTTCGTGGAATACCGACCTCGTTCTCGCAGCCTTGTCGCAAGTACGTTTAGATGTCGCCGTGGCGGCCTTACGCTCTTTGAACGACCAAATCCCTCAATCTCCTCTTTTAAAAAGCCTTAGCGTTTTGGTGACAGCAGATCAACACCATTGGGATCAGGCTTTAGCAGAAGATCGCAAAACCACGCCTTTATCAGATCGCCTCTCGATGTTGTTAAGAGCTGAAATTCTTTTGCACCTCCACCAGGATCAAAAGGCTCAAAAGATTTATGATGCGTTGGTGGCCCATAAAAAAGACCTGCCGGAAGCAGTTTATGTCAACCTTGTCGGGCTGGCGCTCCGAAGGCACGACCTTCCTGCCGCCGTAAAGTGGATTGCCGAAGCTCAGCAAAATCAACGCTGGAATTCTCAAGCCCCGTTAGAAAAACTATTGGCGTGGCAAGTGGCGTTTGCGCAGGGAAAAACTCAACAGGTCGGTCAAGAGATGGACCGCGTACTCGAAGAGGCAAAAGACGAAGGGGATAGCCTTTTTTCCACCCAGGTGGAGTTGTTGAGAATGTCACTTTGGCCAGAAACCTTTTCGCTTCCACGCCTGTGGAGTCTCTTTCATGAATTTCCTAGCTTTGCGCCCCTCGCTGAGCGGTTGGTTTGGGAACTGATGAATCAAGGGGCTTGGCACGACGCCCGTCGGGTAGGGGACGAATGGAAGGCTCACAGTCCTGACGAGCCCGACTGGTGGTATCGTTATGATATTGCTTTGATTGCCTCTCACGAAAACCACTTTTCCGAAGCGTGGGAAACCTTGGCCAAGATTTCTCGCTCAGAACGCGATGGCTACTACTATTATAACCGGGGCTTGATTGCTCTCTTAGCGGCCCAAAAAGTCAATCCCAGTCAAAAGGATACCTGGCTGAGAAAAGCTGGGGAAAGTTTTTCATCGGCCTTAAATCAAAGTGCCGACCTTGGCGATTCGGCATTTACCGCTGACATTCTGTACCATCGGGCCGAAGCTTCTTTAGCGTTACTTCCCGACCTCGACACCAACCTCTCAAGAGCTGTTTACGGAACCGCTGTTCAGGATTTGCAAACGGCGGTAGTATTAAATCCGCAGAACTGGGAGGCGGGGTATTTGTACCGCATAACTACGGCGAAGAAAGGACTAAAACCATGATTCAACTCAAAACCAAAGATCAAATTCAACGGATCAGGGAATCCTGCCAGCTCTTAGCTCGAATGTTTCGCGAAATTGCTCCGCTGGTACAGGTTGGGGTGTCGACACTTGACCTCGACAAGTGGGCCGAAGATTTTATTCGGAGCCATGGTGGCAAACCTGCCTTTAAAGGCTATCAGGGCTTTCCCGGTACCCTGTGTACCTCCCTGAATCAAGAGGTAATCCATGGAATTCCCAAGGCCAACCGTAAAATTCAGGAAGGGGATCTGGTAAGCCTTGATTGTGGCATTGATTTAGGGGGATATTTTTCTGACATGGCAATTACCTATGCGGTGGGAAATATCACCAAAGAAGAAGAGACTCTGCTGTCAGTTACCAAACAGAGCCTTGAAGCGGCAATCGCCGCTATGAAACCGGGGGGGAGGATTCGTGACGTAGCGACCACTGTCACCCAGTTGGTTAAGCCTCACCGGTTCGGTATTGTCGATCAGTACTGTGGCCATGGGGTTGGTTTTAGTCAGCACGAAGACCCGCAGGTACCCAATGCCCTCGGGGTAGGAGCATCGCCTCGGCTGGTGCCAGGAATGGTTTTAGCCATTGAACCCATGATCAACTTAGGAAAAGCCAGCGTCAGAGTCCTGAGTGACGGTTGGACGGTTGTGACCACGGACGGAAAAAAATCAGCGCATTTTGAATATACAGTGGCGGTTACCGAGGAGGCCGTCGAGATTCTCACCGCTGAAATGTAACGAAACGCTATTGAGCAACCTTTATAGATAAAACAACACAAGGAGAACGAGCATGTCCCTGAAGAATTTTTTAAGTTCAAAACGGGTTTTGATTTTTAACAGCATCATCATCGCCATGGTCGCCGGTTTCGGCATAGGGGTAGTCGTTCTGGGATTAAATGGGACGTGGTCGCCACGATCGCAAGTCTACGCAGAAGAAAAGCCGATTGTTGTCCCCTCCAGCGTCTATGATATGCAAAATACCTTTCGTCAGATTGCGAAAAACGTTTTGCCCTCCATCGTTGAGGTCTTGACGGTATCAACCGACGAGCAAGCCCCTGAAATGCCCGAAACACCACCGTTTGACTATTTCTTTGGCCCTCAGCCCAAGGCCAACAAAGGCCCTCAGGTTTTGCCGAAAACTGAAGGATTAGGGAGCGGAATTTTGGTTCAGCAGAATGGGAATACCGTTTATGTCTTGACCAATAATCACGTCGTAGAAAACGCCGACAAGGTCACCGTTACCCTTTATGACAAGAGAACCTATAAAGCAAAAATTGTCGGTACCGACCCACGGCGAGATCTTGCCTTGATTTCGTTTCAAGCAAAACCTGGTGATCAGCCTTTTGTTTTGGCCAAGTTGGGCAATTCTGACGAGCTCGAAGTTGGGGATTGGGTGTTAGCCATAGGTAACCCTCTGGGTCTTGATTTTACCGTCACTAGTGGTATTGTCAGTGCCCTAGGTCGCCGCGGTGGTCCGAATGATTCCATCAACATCGACAGCTATATTCAAACGGACGCCTCAATTAACCGAGGAAACTCCGGAGGAGCCTTGGTCAACTTGCGTGGGGAAGTCATCGGAATCAATACCTGGATTGCCTCACCCAATGGTGCTAGTGTCGGTTTGGGCTTTGCCATACCGATCAACAGCGCCAAACGTCCTATTCAAGATTTTATCAAGGATGGCGCCGTTCAGTATGGTTGGCTAGGGGCGTCTGTCAGCGACCTTTCACCTGAAATCGCCAGCAAATTAGGTGTGCCCCCCAACGTAACGGGGTCTTTTATTCCTGACATTTTCTTAAATACACCCGCAGACAAGGCAGGTATTGAACCTGGCGATTTTGTGATCAAGATCAATGGTCGCGATATTAAGGACACTCCCGATTTAGTTCAGACCGTGGGTGATCTTCCGATTGATAAACCGGCAACCTTTACCCTGATCCGCGAAGGTAAAGAAATAACAAAAACGGTGATAATTGAAAAGCGGAATGAAAAAGAGGTTAGGTCGTTAAAACTTTGGCCCGGCTTGGCGGTAGCTCCGTTAACGGCTGATATTCGTAGTCAACAAGGTCTGGCCAAAGATGTTCAGGGACTCATTGTTGCGCAAGTTCAAGACCGTTCTACTGCGGATATTGCGGGGATTAAACCAGGAGACGTGATCAACAAGATCAATGACACACCGGTTACCACCCTGAAAGAGTTCTATCGAGCGTTAAATGCCTCGAGACAGGTAAAAATTAGCTTCAACCGTCAAGGCGTCGAGCTCAACATCGGAATTACCCGCTAAGCTTACGTAGCAAACGTTCGGTTTGCTACAAAAGAAAGAGCCTCACTACTATGTAGTAGTGAGGCTCACTTTTATCTAGCAAAAGGCTAGCAGAAAACCTAGCAAAAGCCGTTTAAGCTTTATTAAAAAGCTTTTCACCTTCAATAAGAATTTTTAAAACCTCTTCTTTGGAAGGAGCAGCGATCAGACGGGCCACATAGTCGCCCTCGCGCAAGATTTGATTCAACTTGGCAAGAACCCGCAGGTGGACGACTTCACTATCGGACACCAAGAGAAAAAACAGGTGGGTCATCTTGCCGTCCATGGATTCGTAATCTGTACCTTGACGACAGATCCCAATCACCATGCGAGGGCCACCGCCAGGATTTTCTTTGGGGTGACGAAGGTGAGGGATGGCGACACCGCGCCCAATACCGGTCGTTACCATTTTTTCACGGGCCAGCAGTTTGCGCAAAAACTCTTCAGGATCTTCAATGATTTCTTGGGTGACCAAGGGTTGAATTAGTTGAGCCAAAATGTCTTTTTTACTTCCCGAGTTAACATCGGTAATAATCAGTTCTTCGTTGGTCAACCGTGTAAAGGGAATCAGGCCTTCTGGATTCTCTAAGATCTTGGCCAAGTCGTTCTGAGGAACAACATTCATGCGGGATATCAACCAATCGTCGATCATGCTTTTCATGAATCGCCACTGGCTGGCCACTTTCGTACAAGGAATTTCACCGCGGGCAATCATGCGCGAAACCGTTTTTTCGGCGATCTTCAAGTACGAGGCCACCTCCGTCATGGTCATGATCTCACTATCAGGAGAGTCACTCATACTTATAGCCTCCTGTTGTCTATTATAGTCCACTATTTTCTGTTGTCAACCGGAGTTTATGCAGAAAATAGGGGGCGTCGGAAAATTTCTAACTCTTTGGTGAGCATCGTGTCGTTTTCAAACAAGAATTTTCCCGTCGCATAGTGGCCCTCCAAAACAGGCTTGAGCCAGTGCGGATCATCGGCCCACATTTCGTCCCAGGGCATCGAAGCCCAGGGATGCCAAAACGGTAAGGCTTCTTCTGTTTCTTGAGGGGTCCCCTCGTAGGCGTAGGCAAAAAAGGCTTTTACGAAAAGACCATAACCATCGGTAAAGGCAAACGAAAGCGTGGCCACCTCTTCCAGCTGGCTAACCTGCAATTTCGTTTCTTCCCAGGTTTCGCGAATGCCGGCTTGTTCAAAAGATTCTCCGGCTTCTAACCGACCGCCGGGAGCGTTAATCTTTCCCTTTCCCAGACCGCGTTTCTTGCGGATCAACAGAATTTGGTCTTCGATTTTTAAAAATACTAGCACGGCCTTTTCTTTGGCCTGCCAGGTTTGCCATGAGAAATCGTCCATCAGGGGGCCTCACCTTGAATTTGAAAGCTGACTACCGGGAGAGCGTCTGTCAGGGGGTAGATTTCTGTGGGGAACTCGGCCGTCCAGTGAACCATAACGCTGTCCCCTGAGGCTAAAGGGGAACGTTCGGGGCTCACAGCGGTTTTGGTCATGGACTTCCAAAGGGTTCCTTGGGGACCAAGCCACCGGGCCGTGACCACTAAATGGTTGAGGGCCTTTAGGCCAGTGTTGGTAATTTGAAGGTCGAGGTCATTCTCTTGCTTGGCGAACAGAGGCCTCCAAACATCTCGGGTAATGACACCGCTTAGTTGGATTCCGGGAATATCGCCTTGAAGAGTTACGGGTTCCGGGTGAGGAGAGGCGGCTGTGGAAGGGATCAAAAGGGTGGTTTTGATAAAAACTTCAGCAGCGGGTTTTGTCCACAGCTGGGCGTCGAATTGCTCAAAGATTGTCACCGGCTGTCCTGGTGGTAGAATCCCGTTGCGAGCTTTATCCCAGAGGACAACGGATCGTTCAGCTAACACGGTCTTGTCGGCGCTTAAGACCTCTATTTTGGCCTCCCAGCGTTGTAAAGGAAACTTGGGAAAGCGGACATTGGCTAAAATTTCTACAACACTGGTCTCTTGAAAAAAAGCTTCGCGTGAGCGTTGAACCTGCATCTGATAAGGATAGCCCTGAGAATCTAAAGTTATGCGAAGATCCGAGGTGCTTTGACGGTAGGAGCCGCCTAAAACCGCACCGGGATTGAAAGGACGAAACACATGCGAGGCATTCAAGCCGACGACAAGGATAAGGGCTACCCCGACCAGTCCCCCCAAGAGAAAAGGAAGGGGAAGCTTTTTTCGAGAACGTGAAGGCGATTTTCGATTCGCTAAGATTTTTCGTAGGGCAACTAAACCTGGTTCTGGTCTGTCTTTCAGCTTTTCCCGCAGATCCTCTTCGGCTTGAGGGTCTCGGGGGCCTATCCTTAAGGCTTCTTGCCATTCTTCGGCGGCGGCTTGGGCGTCATTTTGTGCCAAGAGCCGCTGCGCCCGCCCAAGATGTCCTTGACGCAACAAAGCGAGTTGATGAGCATCTTCGGGGGTTAAATCGGCTTCTTCCCAGCGTTTTTGCCAGGTTTCTTCGGTAAATGGGCTTTCAAGGGGGAGCTGGGACAAGTCTTGGAGAAACGCCCTGAGGCGATCTAAACGGGCACTCATCGTGCTTCCCTAAGATTTTGCCGATACTCTAAGCAAAAGGTGATTTCTTTATCCACGATCCTAGGGTACCATAGGGTCTAGAGCGGATCAAGAATCAGGGAGTTAGCGGTTGAACGTTCTTGTGTTGTATTCAGAAGACAAAAAAGGGGATCTTTTGTCATTAGGAACCCTTTTATATGAGAAAAACATCACTTTTAAAGCTCTGCCACTTCCAGAAGAATGGTCGATCTTTGATTCTGAAGACCTCTTGTTTCACCTGCGCAACTATACGCATTCTTTGTTTTTGGTGTCTCGTGAGCATATTCAAAACCGCTATTTTATTTTTGCGGTTGCTTATTGCCTGGGTGCCCACGAAAAAACCTACCTTCTAGATACCGAAGGAGGCGTCTACCCCTCCTTTTGGCAAAATCGTTGCTCCCTTTCGCGAAGTTTTGGCGAGTTTATTCAGTTGCTGTGGACCGAAAAAGAGCGCTGGGAACGCTTTCTTAAACGCCTTGAAGCAAAAGATGCCTTGGTCGAACGCGGCGTCGAGGTTTCAAACTCGGGGTTTTTAGAAGCTGTGACCGCTGGGGATACTGGTTCTGTGGACTTGTACCTGGAGGCCGGGTTTTCTCCTGACCTGCGCAATAAAAAAGGGGTGCCGGCTCTCGTCTGTGCGATTCGTAACTCTCACTTTCTCACCATGAGAACCCTCTTGGATCATGGTGCGGCTCTGGATCTTAAAGCTTCGGACCGGGATACCACCGCGTTGATGGACGCCGCGTCTCTTGGCGAAGCGGCCGCCGTTCAAGAGTTGGTAGAACGTGGTGCCCAACTAGACCAGCAAAGTAAAGATGGGCAGACAGCGTTAATCTTGGCCCTGGGAAAGGGGGATGATCAGTGCGCTCTTATCCTGTTGCAGGCAGGGGCCAACCCGGATATCGAAGATAAATTGGGCATGACCGCACGAAAGTACGCCCAGCTGTTTGGGCGTTCGAAAATCTTAGCCTATTTAGGGTGAGACAGGGTTTAATGAACCTGGTTTAATGAACCCTCTGAAGTCGTTCCATTTCTTTTTGAAGCTCTGTGGTTTTGCTGGCAGTGTTAATCATATTTTGTGCAGGTGTAAAGGATGGTTCAAAATCAAGGGCCTGCTTCCAGTCAAAGATCGCTTCTTCGACATTACCTCGGGCATACGCCTCCAAGCCCTTGAGATAAAAGCTACGGGCACGATCATGGGCAGCTCCCCGGCCGAGATCCCCTAGGTTGATTTTAGCTTCGATGCTAATACGGTCAAAGGGTTGCAGGGTGGTCATTAAGTCCACGGTGTAATTCACGTTCATAATTAGCTTGTCTATAGCAAACGAGGTTCCTGCGGTAAAGCGCGGTCGCCCCGGCACGAGATCCAAGCCGCTCTGGACAGCCCAGAAGTTGGTTAAGGCCAGATCCATCCCTACGGCGTAATTGATTTCTTGGGGAGGAAGGTTAACGCCAATAAAAAAAGGAATATTCGTATCAAACGACACCGTCAGGGGCCGTATGGGGGAGTAGGCTATGCCCACAGAGGTTTCTGAGGGTAGAGGATCCCCCATGACAGGCGGGCCCACATTTTTGACGGCGACTCCAAAAGAAAAGTTTCGGTCCAAAGATGGGTAAAATTTTAAAAAGTTAAACCGGGTCAGCATACCGAAATCACCCATCACGTCAAAGGCGGATTGCCCTTGGGCAATCGAGATGGGGACTCCTCGGTAAGCGAATTTGAGGTTCGCCCCTAAGGTAATACCCGAAAAATAAAAGCTTTTCAGAAAGTTGTAGGAAGCGTTCAAGGTGCCGACATATTCAGTGTAGTACCCTTTGGCATAATCCGAGGACCAGGAATTTTGATAGCGTGTACCCCAGTTATTGATCGCCGTAAAAGGCAAATACAGCAGTTTGCTACCAAAACCCATGCCCAAGTTGTCGTGCCGGATGGTGTAAACTACCGATTCCATTCGAGAATCGCCAATCCAATCGTTGTGAAACACCGAAAGTTCGGTATCTTTCAACAAGGCACTGCCAGCAGGGTTGGCTTCAAGGTAGCCGGAGTCTTTGACAACAGCGGTGTAGGCGGTTCCCATTGCTTCGTACATCCCGCCGGAAGGAATGTCGAGGGTCCAAAAGGTTGCTAAACCGGCGTTGGGGTCAACGCCAGCGAATTGGCTAATGGCAGCATACCAGTCCTCGAGGCCCTGTGACCACGCGTGCAGAGGTGCGCACAAAAAAAGGAGAACCAGCAATCTTTTCATTACCTTTACATTATAATACCATAGCTCTCTAAAGTCTGAAAAGAATGGGAAATAACCTTTGAGATTTTGCAAATGGCTAGTCCTCATCATCTTCCTATTCTCGGCAGGCGGCGTCGTTTTCGGAAACGGTGTTCAAGAGGACCGTATTGCGAAAGCGAAGGAGCTGATTGCTCAAAAAGACTACAACGAAGCCATCCTCCTCTTAGCCAAGGTCGTCAAAGAGGAACCTGATCGTCTTGATCAAGCCCAAGAATTACTTGATGAAATTCGTCGAGCCCGTGACTCGTTTAACAACGATTTTTCGCGTTTGCTGACCGCCTTGTACACCGATCAGGACGAGGGCAAGGCTTTACGAATTATCAAAGAGATGGAGTCAACCGATAAAAGTCCCAACATCGCGATGCAACGCGAAATTGCCCAGGCCAAAAGGTCCGCCCGCTTAATTTATTACCAAAAACAATTCGCAGCGATTATGGCCAAGGGGCTAGCGGCACTGAATCAAAAGGACTATAGCGGCGCCATTTCGGTGTACGTTTCTGGTTATTCGCTGGCCCGAGACGAGTTTGACGAAAACAATTTTAATGCCCTGTTGCGCGATCGTGTCTTTCGCGCTCTAGGCGATCTCGAAAAAGCTGCCGCGCAATTTGCTCAAAATTCAGCAGCCTTTCAAGCCCTTCAAAACACGGGGGTACAAGTCTTTGAGGGAAATCCCGACCAAATTTCAACGCGTCTTACTTCTGTCACCGATAAGATCCGAGAATTGGCGGACTTAAGAAGGCGGATTTATCAAGATTCCGCCGTCTTTGCGCAAGAAAATGACCTAATTAAAAAGACTATTCCCGACCTGGCAACCGGGGATTTTTTTCTTTCGTATGCGTATTTGATCACCCGAGGACGCTCTGATGTGCCCCAACGCGAGGGGATTATCGGTTCAATCGACAGACTTTGGAACGCCGATGCTCAAGCTTGGTCGCAGACCATTCAACAGCGTACCGACCAATTGTTCACCCAGGCAACCCAAAGCCTCGACCAGCAAGCCTGGAGTCAAGCCCAAAGGGTTTACCAACAAGCCTATATCGTTTCAAAAGCCGCCCTTTCGTTAGCGACGTTGTGGAATCTGACAGCCTACCCGCAGGCCAACGGTGCCTTTTCGTCAGAATACGTCAGTCTGTTGAATACGTTGCTTCCGCAACTCTTATACCTCAACAGCCGTCGTTCCTTGGCGCTTCAAGGGGAACAAAGCGCCCGTATTCAGCTTAGGGAGGCAGGGATTCACCCCGACCAAATTTCTGACAGTACAGCGATTGATCCCCTTCAACAAAAAGTTGACGAAGATCGTCAAACGTTGGCGGCTTTTGCCTCGCAAGCCCAGAGTAACGTTGAGCGCATGTCTGCTCTCACATCGACGGGGTGGGCCTTTCAACAGGAACAGCAATTCTGGTCAAGTTGGCTTAACCGGTGGCGACGTTATCTGACGCAAACGACGAGTCTCGAAAGTTCTTTGATTGACCGAAAAGGTTTCTTGGAGTATGCCAGTTTACAACAACGGTACCAAGATTTTCATCAGGCGACACAGCTCATCCAGACGTTAGTCGACGGTAAGCTCATAACCCAGGGTAATGCCACCTTTTTATCGCATGATCCCCGGCAGGCCCTTGTGCTTTTACGTCAAGGTCAGCCTGCGGTAGTAGCTCTTCGTCAAGATTTGCGGTCGTACATTGACCGTTATCAAGCTATCCCTGCTGTGCTGGCCACCCCAGCAGTTCAGAACTGGCCCGTGAAAGGGCAGGTCCTTCTTGACGACTTGAATCGTTCAACCCGACTACGTTCCCAACTTTTAGCGACGGCTGGGGCCAATTGGGAACGCGCCCAACAGCTTCAACAAGAAGGGGATCGACTGCTTCGTGAGGTTCAGCCACAAATCGATAACGCTGACTTTCCGGCAGCTCGCCGGGTGTTGAACGAAGCTACAGGACGATTTTCGGCTTCTTTAAACCTCGAAGATGATGCCCAGGTAAGAAAAGCCAGCGATGCCGAAACAAAACGTCTCTTCGCACTGATCCTCAAAGGCGAAAATGAGCTGGTTGTTCGCGAGGTTCGTCGTCTCATTACCGCAGGGAGTACAGCCTATCTTACAGGACAATTTCCTCAGGCCGAACAAACTCTGCTTCGGGCCCAAGCTCGGTGGGCAACCACTAATGCCGTACCTAACCAGGAAGTAACCTACTGGTTGGGTTTGGCTCAAAATGCCCTCTCGATCAATACTGGCCGAACAATCAACCCCACCGATCCTTTGTACAACGAGATTCAAGCTTTGCTCAACTTTGCTCGTGCCGACTACGAAAAAGCCCGACAGCACGAAGCTGACGGTGATCAAGCGGGAGCAAAGCGCCTTTTGGACGAAGCGCAAACTACGCTGGGCAAAGTTCTGCTTCCGTTCCCCTTGAACCAAGAGGCTCGGGTTCTAAACTTAAGAATTCAACAAAGCCGCGACCCTGCCATCTTTCCCACCCTGTTCCGCGATGATTTTAACGCCGCCGTTACCAAGCTGGATACCAAACCTCAAGAGGGGTATAACGACCTCCTCGACTTAAAAAGTATTCAAGCCGATTATCCGGGGTTGGCCTCGGCTATCAAATCGGCCCGCCTGATTCTAGGAATTGACCGTCGGCCACCAAACCCCGCCGATTTACGAGAATCACGAAACTTGACCGACTTAGCACAGCGCATATACGATTCGAACAATGTGGGGCAGTTTTCGACCGCTCTAGCCCAGATCAATAAAGCCTTGAGATTAGACCCCACCAATCGCCGTGCTCAGGAGCTGAAGGATAAATTGAGTGTCTTTAATCCCACAGCGACCTTTATGACACCATCGCAGCTCAATGAGTTTAATGCGATTGTTAACCTCTTTGCCAGCGGGCGTCGGCTCGAAGCGCAGAGTCAGTTGAACCTCTTCCTTATTCACTACCCAGGACTGGCTCAAGACCCCAGGGTCAAAGAGTTGCAAGGCCGTATGCAGGCGGCTAGCTAATGCGGCGGTTGTTAGGGGCTCTATTCTGGCTGAGCCTGAGTGTCGTTTTACCCGCTCTTCTGGGTGCGCAAACCCTCTGGTGGGATAACCCAGCTTACTTAATCCGTTCGGGGGCCGCCTTTCCTCAGACGGTCACGAGCCCCACCTGGGCCGCCGTTGTTTGGCAAGAATCTCGTTCCACAAACTCTTGGCCCCAAGTTTATCTTAGCCTCGCTGAAAAATCCAAAGACGCTACGCAATGGACAATGCATCGTCAAGTTCTGGGCCCCTTTACCGTAACCGGGCAACTGGTTCAAATTTCGTCAGCCGTGATTGATGCTTCGGGGACGTTGTGGGTGGCTGTTCTTGCCCGGGATAAGCTCATACAAGTTTACAAATCGAGTGACCACGGCAGTCATTTTCAACTTGATCACACCTTTACAACTCAGGGTGATCTTTTAGCTCCGAAACTGTTTCTTGATGGACAAGGCCACCCGCTTTTATTTGCCAACCTGGGACAAGATTCGAGCTTTCGGATTGCCTTTTCGAGTGAGGCACGGGGCTGGTCACCGTTTCAGATCATTACTGATGATCCTGAGCAACGGTTAAACTTTTTACCTGACCTTCTGACTCAAGGCGCCAAGCTCACCTTGGTGTATCAGGCACTCCTGGCCAATTCTCGACCCACGTATCAGATTTATGAAAAAGTCTCACAGGACAACGGTAAGACTTGGTCTAAGGCCCAGCGGCTGAGTGATTTTACCGAAGACACGACCTTAAAGCCTAATGATTACGACAACCAGCGCCCCCATATCACGAGCTTTGACGGGAGGACTTTTGTCTCTTGGGAAAGGCGAACACGGCTCAACCAAGCGGTGATCATCGTGGCAAACTATGATGCTTCTGGGCATCGCCTTGACGTGCAACGTCTCACGTCGGGCGACTATACCTCGGGGGATCCCGTACTTTTTAGCTTTCAAAAACAACTCTACGTCACTTGGCATGATAACCGTCGCCAATCGTGGCAACAGTACCTTTCCCGTTGGGATCCTGCGTCGGGTTGGACAGAGGGGGAATTACTGTCCAACATGGCGGGAGACTCGTACGGAGGTCAGCCGCTCACCCTCGGAAAAGATATTTATATTCTGTGGCAAACCGACTTTGATCACCTTTCTGGGGTGGTCATGCTCAGCCCGCTACGGCACGTTGACCCTCCCGTGATTTACCCCGCCAACTTTAAAGCCGGTGAAATTCTTAACCGTCCCAGGCTCACCTTTACCTTACAAATGCCCGAGGACCGTTCGGGGATTCAAGGGTTCAACTTTTCTTGGGACCAGAATCCTCTGGGAGTGCCTCCGACAAAGCTGGTCTATCATACTGGTGATTCGCCGTTATCGTTTACTCCAACAAAAGAAGGCCCGTGGTATTTGCATGTGATTGTTCATGACCGGGCCGGAAACTGGTCTGCGCCCGCAACGGTTTCTGTTGTTCTCAAAACTACCCCCCCTGGTCCTGTGAGGATTTTACCTCCACCTTTGGATGAAAACGGTTGGGCCGTCTCAAATACTTTTACGATGTCTTGGCAACCCTCAACTCCTGATGCCCGTTACTATGCGTGGAAGTTGCTTCGTCTTGCGGGACCACACCAGACAGTTAACCCCCAGACCGTTCACTTACCAACTCCTCCGAGTACCCCGACGACGAGCTCGACTCAGGTGAGCTTTACCAACTTAGAAAACGGCACCTATGCCCTGATGGTCGAAGCCTTTGACGAGGCTGGTAACCGGGGACAAGCTTATAGCTATTTTTTCCATCTCAACAAGTTCAAGCCTTACACCAAGATCACGTATGTGGATGCCACTACAGATAATCTGGGCCGCGTCCATTTAGAAATTGGAGGTGAGGGTTTTACCAGTGAGGGGACTATCGATGAGATCTTTTTAGATCATGGAGGACCTCCCGAAACCTACAGCCTAGGGCCCGAGCAGTTTCACTTAGCCTCAGACCGTCGTATTGATGGAATTGTTTTAAATTACGTCGCGCCTGGTCTTTACCGTGTCGGGGTTCACCATTCTCGTCGCGGGAATCTCTTCACCGGGCTTATTCTTAAGGTTGAGCCTTCGGGTGTCGTTAAGATTGGGGACTACCACCATCTTAACCAAGAGCACTGGAGTTTCCCTGGAACCATTCGTCTCTTCTTTTCTGTTTCGACGCTTCCGTATTGGGGAACTTTACTTCTGCTTCTTGTCTCACTCGTTGTATCTGGACGCTTTGTCTTGCAGTATGGCCGAGAAATCCTGGTTCTTGACCGTCAGGCGGCGGCTATTTTCACCGATAGGTATTACCAAAGACCAAGCACGAGGAGGCTGTCCGTGAAGCGAAAAGGGCTCAGCTTGAGGGTAAAGTTTACCGTCTCGATTTTGGTGTTGACAATTTCGGTAGTAGGAGCCCTTTCAACCACATTGGGCTTTTTTATTACCCAAAATTCTCAGCTGAGCTTGGGAGAGGGGTTAAGACAGCGGGCAGAGGTTCTTTTGAATGGCCTTGCTGCATCGGCGCGAACCTACTTACCCTCGGGCAATAACTTGGAGCTCTCTTTCTTGCCAGGACAGATTTCGGCTATGCAGGATGCCGAATACACCACCATTACTGGTCGGAGTTCTCAAAAAAAACCAGGCTACTCGTATGTTTGGGCTTCGAATGACCCCAACCTTAGTAAAAAAATCGATACCCCGACACTCGTCCCCGGAGTTTCGGTCATTCATGACGGTATTGAAAAAAGCTTCTTAGCCTTGCAAAAAGAGCTCAACAAAGAAGCCGACGCCTCAGTCGGTGCCTTAGCTCGACGGATTGATGAACTCAATGCGAAAGCCCAGCCGTATGCTTTGCGCACTGATGCAGAGTCTCAACGAATTTTGGCCGCCTATCAGTCCCAGATTGTCAGGCTTGAAAAACAGGTGAATGACCGCTTGGCCGAAATCAGCCGAAAAACCGAAAGTTTTCCGGTTTTTCAACCCGCCCATTTGTTTACCGCACCGACCGAGTACGTCTTCTATAAACCCATAATCTACCGCACCGCCGGGGACAACGATTATGTTAAGGGTTTAATTCGCCTAGCAGTAACCACGAAACCCATTTTAAAGCAGATCACCGAAGCGCGGGATCAGCTGGTGTTCTTGACAGAACTGATTGCTTTAGTGTCCCTGTTTTTAGGTCTCGTCGGAGCCATCGTTTTGTCGACCATTACGGTTAACCCCATTAAAAAGCTGGTCAAAGGGGTAGAAAAAATCCGTGATACGGAGGACAAAGCGGAACTTGCCGAACATGTGATTCAAATTCGTACCAAGGACGAGATTGCTGACCTTGCCGAAACCATCAACCAGATGACCCAGGGACTCGTGCATGCCGCCGAAGCCAATAAAGACCTCCTGCTCGGCAAGGATATTCAAAAGACTTTCATCCCCCTTGATAAAAACCCAGCGGGACGAAAGATGACCACCGGGTACCTCGATTTGCCTACCATTGAAAAGTTCGGCTATTACGAGGGAGCCAAGGGAGTTTCAGGTGATTATTATGGGTTTCAACAGCTCGACAACAATGATGGCATGAATGCAGCTAGTCCCTGGTACGGGTACATCAAGTGCGACGTTTCCGGAAAGGGCATACCTGCGGCACTGATCATGTTCAACGTCGCCACGTTGGTGGTCAAATTTTTTCGCTCCTGGACGGCCAAAAAAGAGGGCCGTAACCCCACGGTTCATGAGACTGTTGCCGAGATCAACGACCTTTTGGAATCTTTGGGGTACAAAGGCCGGTTTGCGGCGCTCAATATGGGCCTTCTGAATGTTCAAACCGGCAAGATTCGTTTTTGCCATGCCGGTGACAATATCGTTCATGTTTGGCGTCATCAGCGTCATAAGTTCGAAACCCTAACGTTTGGTCAGTCTCCGGCAACCGGACAAATTGCCGACTTTATGGCACGTCCCCTCTACAAGGATTATGACATTGCCCTAGACCCCGGCGACACAGTGTTTTTGTATACGGACGGTATCGAAGAAGCCAAACGGTATTTTCGAGGAGCAAACGGTGAACTCATTGCGTTTCGCGATCCCGATGATCCATCGACAAAGGTGTCCGTGACGGAACCGGGCTGTATCGACGGCGAAGACCTTAACCCTGAACGAATTGAAGCCATCGTCACCGCCTTTTACAATCGTGGGACTTATACCTTGGTCAAACGCTACGATCCCTGGAATGCGGCGGGGGTCACTTTTGACTTTAGTTCTTGTGACGGAAGTGCCCGTCAAGCGGTTTTAGCTTTAGTGGCGGTTGAAAAAATCTTTCGTCTGGTACCTGATCCCACCGCCACCAAAGAGGACCGCATCAAAGTCGATATTCAAATTGACGAATTTTTAAAAAAACATTTTGTGGAATACTCGAGGTTTTTTCATGACCCTCAACCCGACCCGCAATTTAATGAATATGTGGTGTTTTCCTACCTCAAAGAAGACGACCAGTTTGACGATTTGACGCTGTTGGCGATCCGGCGAAAGGATAAAATATGATCATGCAGCTTCGGGCCGTGGCGTTGGCCACTTTAGTCCTTGTTGGCGGGGTTTTGACCGCTCAAACTGAGTTTGGGTTAGCCAATCAAACAAAAGACGAGGTATTTGCCTACTGGAAGATCCCACTAAAGGCCCCTCAAGCGGGAAAAGATGTTTTGCAAGCTCTGGCCAAGGTTTCGGGGGAACGACATCAACTAGCTCCCGGCGAAGAGCGGCGACAAACCCTTAAGCCCGGTGAAGCTATTGTTGGTGGCTTTGTTCCTTGGAGCCAAGACCTCAACTTTCGCAGTCCTGTGTTTTGCGGATACTTATTTGCCTCGGAAGCACCTTCGGGAAAAACCCTGTTATTGACCCCAGAAACTTGGCTAAAGTTTAACCAAGGCCGAATTTTTTCAGCGGCCCTCCAAGATCTGGGAATTTTGGTGCCTCAATACGATTTTTCGGGCCAAGCCTCGGACTGGGACAAGGTTTTGCCTATCGTTCGCTTCAGCGACGAGTTTCGCCCCCGCCTGGTTGGTGGCAGTGCGCAGGCTCCCCGCTTTACCCCGATCGAAAGTCTGCAGGCTGTCATTTTTGATCAAACCTTGTGGATGAGGGTAAAGTTAGCTCGGGAACCGAAGTCTTCGGGTGCCTTTTTGTGGACGTTTCATGAATCCTCTGGTTCAGTCTTGAAGCTTGAAGTACCTTGGCAAAGCGAAAGGGGTGTAGGTTACCTTTTTAAAGGCGCTCAGGCCGGCATCCCTAGTGCTTTTTGGCACCGTAAAGGTAACACCTGGGTCGTGTGGTGGCCCCTCAACAGGTTAGATGCGGTCGATCAGACCCAACTGCCGCAGGCTTCGGTTGCGTTTTCTGAGATTTTGGAGTTAAATGGAAAACAAGGAGAATACGCTTTTGCGGATTACTCCTTGGCTGAATTGCCATAATCTGCTGTGCAAGGTCAAACATTGTGAGCAAAACGCTTGTTCCCACCGAAGAAAAATCCCGGTTTTATTGTGAGAACTGTCATCATGAGGTTCCTTTCAACGCGGCCGTTTGTCCCCATTGCAAAAAAAACTTTAAGTCGGTTAAATGCCCGATTTGTGGCTTTTCAGGACATCCGGATAAGTTTCTTAATGGTTGTCCTCAGTGCGGGTACCTTTCAACCACCAGTGCATTGGGCGTTCGTCGGGGGAGCAATGTCAGCCGCCAAACTCGCCAACGAAGCCGCAAAAAAAAAGACCTGTTTATTCCTTTGATGGTGCTCTTTTTGGTCCTTTTCGCCTTAGGGGTTGTCTGGTATTATCTGACAAGGAATTCGTAAAGAAGACACGTTGATGAAGCTCCTACTAGGAATTTTTGCGGGTCTTGTGCTAACAGCGACCCTTTCAGCGCAAACACCCCTCTCAACCGGTTTTGATACCATCCATTTAGGGATGACGCTCGACCAAGTCAAACAAGAGTTGTCAAAGTCAGGATATTTTCAATGGAACGGCGGTCCGCAAGTCACCCTGCTGGCCAAACCCAACAACTCTTTGATTGACGTGCCGGGAATTACCTACTTTCACCGCGGGGTTTTTCAGTTTCATAACGGAATCCTTTTTGTTGCCACGTATGATTTAAACCCCCAGGAGTTTGACTACTATGGGCTATACACAGCCTTAGTCAAGAAATATGGCCAACCGAAAGAGCTTGACCCGAGTATGGCCGCCTGGTCTGACGGAAAAACTCGCCTTTCTTTAGAAAGACCTCTCACGATTAAGTATGTTGACTTGACCATCGAGGCCAAGCTAAGGCAAAATTCCCAGGCTGGTAAGGCGTATCAGCAAATTTCACGGGAGAAATTTCTTGAACTTTTTTAAAACTCTTGCCTTAGTAGCCTTGGTTTTTACGGTGGGCTGTGCTGACTCGCTTCCGGTGGTCAAACTCAAAGTGGGTCCTGCCGTCTTTAAGGTGGAACTGGCAACTACCGTGGCACAACGAGAAAAAGGCCTCATGTTTCGAACGCACATGAAGGAGGATCACGGCATGCTCTTTGTCTTTGCCCGTGAAGTCCCTCAGGTGTTTTGGATGAAAAATACTCATATCCCGCTGTCAGTAGCTTTTGCCGATCGAAACGGGGTCATAAAAAAAATTCTTGATATGCAGCCGTTCTCGTTAGAGCCCCGCTCGTCTGAGTATTCGGTTCTGTATGCTCTCGAAGTCAATCAGGGCGCCTTTACCAAAGCCGGGGTTAAGGTGGGGGACGTTATTGATGTGAAGAGCCTGCCGCCACTTCACCCCGAATTGTCTCCGGGTGAACGTTAAGGGCACGAGATTTAACCAAAGAAAGTGAGGAACAGCATGAGTGATCTCTATACGGGCTCGTTTGAGGCTACCTGGGAACGAAGTCAAAAGCTTGAAGCAGACCTTCCCCAACACCCCGAAAAATACAGGGTTTTGACGGGCGACCGTCCCACCGGCAGACTTCATATAGGGCATCTTTTTGGATCCCTTGAGAATCGCCGCCGCCTTCAGGCCTTGGGGGTCTCTACCTATATTGTGATCGCTGATTATCAAGTCCTCACCGACAGAGAAACCTTTGAAGCCATTGCCGAAAATACCCTGCAACTGGTCATCGATTATTTGTCCGTGGGAATTGATCCTGAAAACTCACGAACGTGGATTTTTCCTCACAGCCATGTGCCCGAGCTCAACCAGCTCCTCTTGCCGTTTTTGACTCTGGTCACCATGGCGGAGCTTGACCGTAACCCCACAGTCAAAGAAGAAATCCAGGCGGCGGGGCTCGCTCGGATCAACGCGGGAATGTATACCTATCCGATTCACCAGGCGGCAGACATTCTGTTTTGTAAGGGCAATGTCGTACCTGTGGGCAAGGATCAATTGCCTCACTTGGAAATTACCCGCACGGTAGCCAGACGCTTTAATGAACGCTATGGACGGGGGCAAACAGTTTTTCCTGAACCTAGCCCCCTGCTCAGCGCGGCTCCTGTGATTCTGGGCCTCGATGGTTCGCAAAAGATGAGCAAAAGCCGTAACAACGCCATTATGCTGAGTGCTACCCCCGAAGAAACCGCTTCTTTAATCAAAAAGGCAAAAACCGACGCCGATCGTCTGATTACCTATGACCCCGTGGGGCGTCCTGAGGTGTCCAATCTTTTGTTGTTGGCCTCGTTAGCGTCAGGGGAGTCACCTCAAAGCCTAGCACAGGCGATCGGTGATGGCGGTGCAGGAAAATTAAAAGCGGTGGTCACCGAAACTCTCAACACCTATTTGGCCCCGATTCGAGAAAAACGAAAAACTCTAGAAAAAGATTTGTCCTATGTGCGCAGTGTTCTTCGCAAAGGAATTGAGGGTGCCAGAGAAGAAGCCGTCAAAACCCTTGAGGAAGTACGCGGCGTGATGAATATGAATCTATAAATTTAGAATATTCCAAAAAAACTATATTGACATTCATTTATGTTAAAAGGTACTCTTTCAGCGAAAGGACGGTGTTGCTACCGTCTTTTCCAAGGAGTACGTATGGTGCAAGAGACGTTGGCAAAAGCGGTAAACCTCCGCTATACCCAGCTGGCGGATCAGTGTTGCAGCCTTTCCTGTGGGGGAGCTCTCGGTTACGCGGAACCTCAACCGGGTGAGTGGGCGTTGGATCTAGGCTGTGGCCGGGGAAACGACGTAATTCGTCTTGCTGAAGCTGTTGGTGACTCAGGTTTTGCCTGGGGCGTAGATCTCTCTGAAGGAATGGTCGAGAAAGCCAAAAAGAATCTTGAGAAGTTCCAGGTGGCCCATGCCGAAATACGGCAAGGCGACCTAGAAAATCTCCCGCTAACCGAAAGTTGTGTCGATTTGGTGATCTCAAATTGTGTTCTCAATCACGCTCTCCACAAAGACTTGGTCTGGAAAGAAATCTACCGCGTTCTTAAACCCGGTGGAAGGTTTGTGGTGTCGGATATTTATTCTCTTTTGCCGGTGCCAGAAGAATACCGTAAGGACCCTGCCGCCGTCGCGGAATGTTGGGCCGGTAGTGAGACTCGCGACCAGTATTTGAATCATGTCCGTCAAGTGGGTTTCTTAGATTTAGAAATCCTTGAGGAATCCGCTCCTTATCAAAAAGCAAAAATTGAAGTGGTGAGTTGGACGCTAAGAGCTTTCAAGGCGCGCTAGCTTTCTGTTTCAAAGGAGGTCTTATGAAGAATGGGTTCCAAACCTTGATCCGCCCTGTGTCGGCCCAAGGCAAGCCCGTGGCACAGTGTTGTGCCAAGACGTCGACGGCGGTTGCTGGCTGCCACGACTAGATTTTAACCGCGGGGGGAAACCTTCGCGGTTTTTTTGAAGGTTACTATGATTGCATCACGCCACAATATTTTTGGAAAATTGTCACACTCAGAACGCTGGTATTTGGTCAATTTGCTCAGCCGTCAAGCAGATATTCTTGATGGCGAGACAGCCGGCGCGTACCAACGCGGTGTCTGGGGGGATAATCCTGTCTGGGCCGAAAAAGGTTACCTCGTTGACCCCCGGGACGAAGCCCAGCGCTATAAAAGTGCTTACCTCGACTTTCTTGACCGGCGCGAAAACGACGAAATTCAGTTGTTTTTTGTCCCTACCTATGCGTGCAACTTTGCCTGTTCGTACTGCTATCAGGCCGCTTATGACCAAAGTCAGACCTATCCCAGCTCAGCCGTCCTCGAAGCCTGGTTTTCGTATGTTGATCAACACTTTGCCGGAAAAAGAAAGTATCTGACCCTGTTCGGAGGGGAGCCTTTGCTCAATTCTGCTGGACAACGCGAATTTATCGAAGCGTTTCTTAAGTCCGCCGACCAGCGCCAGTTAGAAACGGCTGTCGTCACCAACGGGTATACCCTTGTTGATTATGTTCCGTTGCTTTCTCGGTACCGGATCCGCGAAATTCAAGTAACGTTAGATGGTCTAGCCGCTGTTCATAATCGGCGCCGTCCTCTTAAAGGGGGGGGCTCATCGTTTGAGCGAATTGTCGAGGGCATTTCCCTCGCCCTTCAGTCGGGGATTGCTATCAATTTAAGGATGGTTCTAGACCGCGACAATCTTGGGGAATTGCCCCAGGTTGCCTCGTTAGCCATTGAAAAAGGCTGGACGACTCACCCGCTGTTTAAAACGCAACTCGGACGAAATTACGAATTGCATACCTGCCAGGCTCAAGCGGGGGCGTTGTATTCGCGGGTCGAGCTGTACGAGGACTTGGCCAGACTCATCCCCGACGCCCCGCAGATTCTTGACTTTCACCGACCGGCCTTCTCACTGTCAAAGTTCCTTTGGGAACAGGGGGAACTGCCAGCCCCGCTGTATGATTCTTGTCCTGGCACGAAAACGGAATGGGCGTTTGACGCTTCGGGAAAGATTTTTTCTTGCACAGCTACGGTCGGAAAAGCCGGCGAAGAGCTGGGAACCTTTTACCCTGCCGTGACGCTGAAACAGGACCAGATTGACGACTGGGAAGAACGGGATGTGACCAGTATTCCCGAATGCCAGGATTGCTCCTTGGCGTTGGCTTGCGGTGGCGGCTGTGCGTCGGTAGCCAAAAATCAAACGGGAAGGGTGCATTCTCCTGATTGTCGACCCATTCGAGAACTTTTATCGTTGGGTCTAGACCTGTACTTTCCTGAAACCCCAAAAACAAAAGATGAGGAAACCCATGTCGATGAATATTCGAGAATCTGATGCTATGAACTTTGAAGCCGATGTTCTTCAACAAGAGCTGGCTGTTGTCGATTTTTATTCCACGGAATGTCCGCCCTGCGAAGCCTTGGCCAGCAAGTACGAGGCCTTAAGCGAAATCTATGGACACAAAATTCGCTTTGTCAAAGTGTTTCGTCAGGCGAACCGAGAGCTCGCCAAAAGCTTGGACGTGACCGGTAGTCCTTCTGTCCTTTTTTTTCAAAACGGCAAACAAGTGGGCTCCAAATTAACAGGGGGAATTCGTCGAAAAGAGTTAGAAGCGCAATTTGAAGCGATGATCCCTCAGGAGGTTGCCGCTTTAAAAGCCAAAGTACGGCCTCAAGAAACAAGGGTGGATGTGTTGATTTTAGGAGGCGGCCCGGCGGGGCTGACCGCTAGCATATACCTTGCCCAAGCTCACCAAAAGGTTCTTGTGGTTGATACCGCGCTTCCTGGGGGATTTGTCGCTACGACGCATCAAGTTTCGAATTATCCTGGCTTTATTCAACCCCAAGACGGGTATCTGTTGAGTCACAACATCGCGGAACAAGCCAAAGCAAACGGGGTTCAATTCCGTTCTGCCGTTGATGTTGACGAAGTGGATTTAGAGAATCACTCGGTTCGCTTAGACGGTTGGGAAACCATTCTCGCCCGAAAGGTTATCATTGCTACCGGTTCAAAACCCAAGCTCTTGGGCGTTCCCGGAGAGCTAGAATACCGTGGCCATGGGGTGAGTTATTGTGCAACCTGCGATGGTAAGTACTATCAAGAAAAAGAGATCGTTGTTATCGGCGGAGGGAACTCCGCCGTGGAAGAGTCTCTTTTCTTGGCAAAATTCGCTTCGAAAATTACTTTAGTTCATCGGTCGTCGCATCTTCGGGCGAACAAAGAAGCCCAGGCAAAGGCTCTTGCAGAACCGAAAATGACTTTTCTGTTTGAGCATCAGGTCCGCGAGATCCGCAAGCGAGCCTCTTTTGATATGTCCGTTGTTGTTCAGGACCTTAAGACAGGGGAACTAAAAGTGCTGGACAGCGCGGGAGTCTTCGTCTTTATAGGGTTTGAACCGAATGTTGAAATGTTTGGAGGAAGGTTAAAGCTTGATCCTTGGGGTTATGTAGAAGTTGATTCGGAAATGCGAACCAATATTCCCGGGGTTTTCTCGGCAGGTGATGTCAATGCCAAACCCTTTCGTCAGATTACGACGGCTGTTGCCGATGGCACGATAGCGGCGATTGCAGCAACCAAAGAGCTGGAATGAACTGTACGGTCTGTGCCCAACATTTCTGCCGTCAAACGCAAGGTTGTAAAGCCGAAAGCTTTGACCGGCAAGAGACGCTGTCTGATTACCATAAAAGCCCCACCCAAGACATCATTCAAGCGGCAGCGCAGTTAGTGGATGATCGTGCGGGAGAATTGTCGCGACTAGAAGAAATCTTTGAGTTTGTTCAGTTGCGTGGTTACCGCAAAGTGGGTCTGGCATATTGCTGGGGGTTGGAAGCTTGGGCCTCACGACTGACGACTTTGTTCAAAAAGAAAAAAATTTCCCTTACTGCCGTTTCTTGTACCGTGGGGGGGCAGTCTCAAAAGGAAATCAACGAACAATCTCCTCGACCTGGGGTTAGTTGCAACCCGCTTTCGCAAGCTCGCCAACTCATGGCCGAAGGGGTGGATTTTGCGATTCAAGTCGGACTTTGTTTGGGGCACGACGTCCTTTTTACCAAAGAGTTTTCTGGCGATCAAACTGTACTCGTCGTAAAAGACCGCCGTTTTGCTCACTGTCCCCTAGAAGGCATTACGGCGGCAGAGAGCGCTTTCTTGACGGAGGACACCAACTAGACCTAGACTCGTCGGTATGAAGACTGTCTTAGCCTCAGCAATAATTCTGATTTCGTTTTTCTTTGTCAGCTTTTCTAACAAATCAACCTTGGCTTTAGCGAGCCTTCCTCCCGCTCCGCCGGCTTCTAATTCCGGCCCCAGCTGGTGGACAAAAAATACCGTCTTCTACCAAATCTGGGTGAGTGCCTTTCAAAATGGCGCTCATCTGGGACAAGCTCCCGTGGGCAATACCGGAAATCTTAAAGGGATAACTGACGCCCTTCAAAAAGGGTATTTTACTAAGTTAGGAATTAATGCCCTTTGGCTTTCGCCTATTTTTGCCGCCTCGTCTTTAACTCCCTACAGTGCGAACAAACACGGTTACGATACACTTGATTATGGAAAGGTCGCAGGAATTTATGGGAACGCGCAGGATTTGCATGATTTGATTGCCGCCGCTCACGAAAGGGGCATCCGAGTGATTTTCGACTTTGTTCCCAACCATACCAGTAATGAATGTCCATGGTTTTCAGATTCTGAATCCTCCCTAACCTCGGCGCATCGAAATTGGTACATCTGGCATACCCAGCCGGCCCCTGAGGCACCTGGTCCCACCTTTAATGGAGCCAGTGGATGGCACATTCCTTCTGGAATCGCTGTTCCTGGCTACGCATACTACGGAATTTTTGGCAAGGGCATGCCAGACTTAAATTACGCCAACCCTGAAGTTTCGCACACGATGCGGCAGGTAGTGCGAAGCACCTTGGCATGGGGCTTTGATGGCATGCGTGTTGACGCGGCTCGTTACCTCTTTGAGGGAAAAGAGCCGGGAACGTATGCTGACCAACCGGCGACACACCAGTGGTTTGATCAGCTTCGCAAACTTTTAGATGACTTTTCTTCTCGCCAAGCGAAAATGATGATGGCCGAGGTTTGGGGTTACGGGCCCGGGGCGACACAGCTATCCACCGATAAGACCTATTTGAATTACCGGGGGAATCCCGAATTTCAAGCAGTTTTGGACTTTCTTTGGCCTACAACTGTTGTACAAGCTCTTAAAGAAGGCGGCCAGGACGGCGTCATGGCCCTACAACACCATATTGTTGATGATACGCAAGCCTTGCTTCCCACCGGCGGCGTTTTTGCCACGTTTTTGTCCAACCATGATTTAGCGGCTAGTCGACCAGTGACTTCGTTTGGAGGAAACGGACCTCAGCTGTATTTAGCAACGGCGTTGACGGTTCTCGGTCCATGGATCCCTATTGTCTATTACGGCAATGAAATTGCTATGCCGGGAAGTGTTAAGGGGCCTGATTCCAACATGCGGCAACCCTTTGATTGGACCAGCGAAAAAAATCTGGCTAAAACGCCCGATTCTTTGTGGGATTGGCAGGCCATTCTCGATCATCTGCGGTCGGAGTATGGTGCCTGGGTCAACCCTCAGGCGTATGCTGTAACCACTTCGGATCAAAATATCCTTGCCTTTGAAATTGTCTCGGGTAGCGAAAATAAGCGGGTCTTAATCACGGCGAACCTGGGTTCTACGGCGCAAAGTTTTAGCCTCCCGTTAGCGGTTTCGGCTACGGGTTTGTTGGGTGACACCTCGAACGATGTTGTTCAAGGCGGACGATTAACGATTCATCAACTCCCTCCCGATGGGCTTCGTGTCTGGGCTCTGAATGATCCCCAAGCTGTTTCTTTCTTAAGTCATGATGTCCATCCGACCTCTTACAACCCTCAGCTTGCCCTTCCAGCACCTGATCAGCTGTACTGGCGAGGAACTGTGAATGGTTGGGGGGCTAATTCCGAGAACCTCATGAAACGTCTGGGAAAAGACTATTCTTTAACGGTTTCTTTAACCGGCGGCGAAATGGTACAGTTTAAATTCGCGGACGCCGGTTGGGGTTCCTACAATTATGGTTGGAGTAATTGTTCGTGGGATGCTACTCATGCCGTTCCCCCTGGGGCTACGGCAGGAACCTTAGGCAATGGCGTTTATGCCAATATTACCTTTACCCCTGGGGAGACGGGCAACTATACCTTCCATTTTGAATATGGAAGCAACGCGCTTTGGTATGTCACCCAGAATTAGAGGGGGCTATTGTTTCTTGCGGGCATCATGAGCCTTTTGGACCGCACTTTGGTTGTCAAAATTGAGGCTTGAGCCCTACTGGATAAAAGTCTCTAAATGCCAAGTCTGAACCGTTCTGTCAAACCTGGTAAGCAGATCTAGGGCGGTAGAGATAATCTTACTAATAAAAAGAAATTCTTACCAAGAAAAAAAAGCCCAAAAACCCACAAGGATCCCTGGGCTGATAGGGTAGAAATACCTAGAGGCACCGAGCGGATTCGAACCGCTGAATGAAGGTTTTGCAGACCTCTCCCTTACCACTTGGGTACGGCGCCAAAAGAGCTAACAAAGCAAATATAGAGATTTTTAGGCCCAGTGTCCAGTAGTTTTGAAAATTTGAGAGTTGACAAAGTCCGCCTTATGAATGATTTTAAGGTCAGCGATGCCCTCGACCCTCAAAAAACGACAGACAAAGACCGCCTATCTCCTTTTATTGCCAGCTTTAGTGCTCCTGGCGGTATTTGCGGTTTTTCCTTTGTTCTACACCCTGGTAGTGAGCTTGTTTCATTGGCGAATTCGTCCTGGTTCCTTTGTGGGGTTAGAACACTATCATGAAATCTTTGGCAGTTGGGACTCTTTCATCGAGATTGTTCTGAGCATTCTTTTGGTTGGTCTGTTCTTGCACCTGGCGGGTCGAAGAGCCGGAGCCTTGCGGGTAGTATTTCGTTTGTTGGCCGTTGGGGCGGGAGGTTTGCTCTTGGTGTTTTTAGGACAAGTATGGGCCAAGGGTGATGCGCATTTTCTCAGGTCCTTAGAAATCACACTTTGGTTTGCCCTCGGTACTGTGCCCATCCAGCTTATCCTGGGTTTGAGTTTGGCCTTAGCGCTTCATGCCCGATTTCGCGGAAAAACCGCTCTACGAACCGCCATTCTTTTGCCGTATATTCTCCCATTAGTCGCATCCGCATCAGTTTTTACACTGCTTTTCTCGTTAAGTCCTCAGTCTCCGGCCAATCAGGTGTTAGCCTTTTTTCACCTTGGGCCCTGGCAATGGTTGAAACAACCTCAAGGAGTATTTTCAGCGGATCAATTGCCGGTCTATTTTTCGGATTGGTGGTCAAGTTGGACGGCCGGGCCAAGCTTAGCCTTACTGTGCATCAATTTGTTTAACACCTGGCTCTACAGTGGTTACTACGCTCTCGTTTTTGCCAACGGGTTGGCCGCAATACCCGCTGAGGTTTTTGAAGCGGCTTCGCTTGAGGGGGTGAGCAAGCCGCAATTGCTGTTCCGAATTCTTTTACCGCTTCTTTCACCGACGACCTTTTTTTTAACGATTCTCGGAGTCGTTGGCACGTTCAAAGCGTTTTCGAGTATCTATGTTCTGAGGGATGCTTCCACTGCAAGTGCCGTAGACCCAGCAAGTGTGATGATCTTTTTTACGTTTTTTCGAGAGGTTCGCTACGGTTATGCCGCCGCCTTAGCGGTTGTTTTATTTCTTATTATTCTTACGGTGACCAACGCACAAAGGCGCCTGTGGGAGAAAAGAGTGTTCTATTGAAAACACTCACTTGGCGACGTCAACCCCTGTCTCTTGTGTTGCGCTGGTTAACGGTAGGTTTTTTTGCACTACTCACGTTGTTTCCGCTCATCTGGATGGGGGCGACGGCCCTGAAATCCCCCGCTGAAGTTATGACAAGACTTTCGGCTAATCCGTTTAATCCTCAATTCTGGCCCACAGAGCCATGGTGGCCAAACTTTCAAGTGGTTTGGCTCAGTGGAATTGGTCGCGGTCTCCTGACCAGTGTCTTTTTGAGTGTTATCACGGTTTCTGGATTACTGGTAACAACAATTCCCGCCGCGTATGCTTTCGCTCGTCTAGAATTTGCCGGAAAGAACTGGGTGTACTCCGCAGTCATCGCCACCCTCATGATTCCAGAAACCGTGACTTTCATTCCCAACTTCTTAACGGTGGCCTCCTTGCATTGGGTGGACACTTGGCAAGGTATGACAGTTCCTTTTATGGCCAATGCGTTTTACATCTTTTTTTTAAATCAATACATTCGCCAAATTCCTCAGGAATTGTTTGATGCCGCCGCCATTGATGGGGCGGGAACGCTCAGAACCATCCTACGGCTCGTTATTCCCTTGCTCTCGGGACCTTTAGCTACTGTTATTTTTTTAGAAGTTCTAGCCTCATGGAACTCCTTACTCTGGCCTCTTTTGATCTCACAGTCGGCGGCTTGGCGCCCTGTGGCCATAGCCTTGGCCCGGTTTACCAGTGAAGAAGGCTCACAACTTGGTCTACGCATGGCGGCTTCTTTGTTTGCCATTCTTCCTATGCTCATTGTTTTTCTTATTCTTCAACGTCGAATTACAGAAACACTGGTGCGTTCGGGGATACGTTAAGAGGAAAGTCGATGCGAAGTTTGCTTTTACTTGGGATAGTTTTTAGTCTGGTGCTGGAGTCATGCTCACCCTCTCGGCCGCAAGGTCACGCCATCGACCTAACTTTTTGGTACCAGCATACCCAGTCTCGCGCCCAAGCCATGGAACGCTTGATTCATCAATTTAACCAGACGAACCCCTGGGCTATTCATGTTCATGGCGAGTTTTCTGGCAATTATTCTGAAACCTTTAGCAAAATGGCAGCGGGAATAGCCGGTGGAGTTCTCCCTGACCTCGTAGTTGCCTACCAGACTGATGCCGACGTTTATAGGGAAGCCGGAGCCTTAGTTAATCTCACTCCCTTTGTCACCGGGACGGCAGGATTTTCTACACAAGAATTGGCCGACTTTGTCCCTGGATTTTTGAAGCAGGATCTTAGTAGACGGTTCTCAGGGGAACGCCTGGGGTGGCCCATCAACCGGTCGGCAGAGGTTCTGTATTACAACAAGGACTGGCTTCACCGCTTGGGCTTGTCGAGGCCACCGTCGACCTGGGAGGAATTTGCTCGGGATTGTCGGTTAGCCACCAAGAAGTCGCTAGGCACCGTCGGCTATGAAATTCGCAATGATGCTTCGAATATATTTGCCCAGGTCATCAGTCGAGGTGGGTCGTTTTCTACCCCCGATCACCGGGCCTTCAACTTCACTAACCCTCAAGTTCGAGCAACCTTTGCGTTTTTAGCCAAGCTTTACCGCGAAGGCTTTGCGGCCAAAGTTGCCGAAAAGTACGCAGATCAGGCCGACTTCGCCAATCAAAAGGTTCTTTTTGTCATGGATTCTTCGTCTGGCATCCCTTTTTATGAAAAAGCTATAAAGACGAGTCCCTTAGGACACTTCGCTTGGGGTATCGCTCCGTTACCGCATTCGACGGCTCAACCGGTTCTGAATGTCTATGGCGCTTCAATTAGTGTGATCAAAAGTACACCAGAACGAGAATTGGCGGCCTGGCGCTTTTTGCGTTGGATGAGTGAACCTGCCCAGCAAGCCGCCTGGGTTGAAGCCTCGAATTACTTTCCTGTACGCTTTTCCACGGCTGGGCAATTAACCCCCTATCTGGCGGCTCATCCTCCTTTTGCCCAAGCTTTTTCTTTGCTCAAAACGTGCCAACTAGAATCAGAACCTGTTCTTTCCGGGTATGAGCAGGTTCGTGATGCCATCTCATCGGCCTTAAATGCGGTTCTTGAAGGTGCCCCCGTTACTTTAGCCACCGCTTACTTGCAAAAGCAGGCCGAACTTTTTAGCGGGTCCAGAGGCTAAACCCCACCAGAAGAACTCCCGCCAAGGTACCCAAAGAATCGCTTTTCTTCCAGCGAAAAGTCGGTTTGGTTTTGGGAAGTTGGCCAATTCCCCTGGTTTCTAAGGTTTCGGCCAGCTGTTCTGCTGTATGAAATGAACTTACTAAGACCGGAAGAAGAAAGCGTGGCAAGGCCAGCCAACGTTTCAAGGGGCGGTCTAAAGGCAGGCCTCGGGTCAATAGATTGTGCCGAATCTCGGTCAAGTCAGAGCTAAGAATCTCAAGAAATTGTCGGGATACGGAAAAGGTAAACCCCCAAGAACGGGGAATTCGTAGCCAAAGCATAACCTGGTAGACGCTCTCGGGTTCGGTTGTCTGAAAAAAAGCCCAGGGTCCTAGCATCAAGCCCGCTAAACGTAACACAGCGTCTAGGGCAATTGCCCCTTGAAAAGCCCAGGTAACAGTGCCAAAAACAAGGGCTGAAGGGATGAACGCTTTGAGAAAGGCCCGAGTTGAGGTTCGTACTTGAGGAAGAACCCAAACGCTCGACCCAAGAGCAGTCAGAAGCCCCAGGGTTGTCAATGATGTCGCTAGGCTTAACGCTGTCGTGTACAACACTAAAAGAAAAAAGCGGGCTCTTGGGTCGTTCATAAGAAGACTTGACCTTGTGTAAGGTGAATCCTGCGTTCTAAAGGTAAAGTACCCTGGTGCTCTGAGGCGATCACGCTCAAACCATAGTGTTTTAGGTGGCTGATTGTGGTCTTCACTCTGTTTTGATAGGCAGAGTCTAAGCCCGCTGTAGGCTCATCCCACAACAGGACCTCGGGTTGAGCTGCCAGACTAGCAGCCAGTAACAAGCGCCGTTTTTCTCCGCCACTGAGATGATAGGGGGGACGTTCTGCCAACGAATCTAAGCCCCACTGGTGGGCTAGCCACCCAAGCCAAGCCGCATCGTAACGTCCACACAGACGGGCTGAGGCTTCCAGCTCTTCTTTTACCGTTAGGCAAAAAAAATGCTGATCGGAATGTTGACCTGCATACCCTAGCACAGAGGCCAGATGCGAAAGTCTTTGTTTTTTTAAAGGGACCCCATTAAAGTCTAAATGCCCTCGTCGGGGCGGAAGAATACCGCGAAGAGCTTTCAGAAGGGTGGATTTTCCAGAACCGTTAGCCCCGGTAATTAAAAGTCCAGGATGTGTTGGTAGATGAAAATTGATATCGGATAACACCACAGCTTGGTGGCCCCACGCACAATCTTTGGCCTGCCAGCCTGTGCTGGCCGATCGAGGCGGAAAGTTGGCTAAGGGTAGGGGCTGTTCGTCCGGAAGCTGAACCGTGGGACTATTTAGCGTTAACTCTACATCGGTGTACGCTCTCAAAGGGCTGCTTTGATGCTCGCTGACGATAACTAGGGTTCCCTGAGATTTTTCTCGAGCGACCAACTGAAGTAAACGGCGTTGTGAATCCTCATCCAGATTGGCTAAAGGTTCATCCAAGAGCAAAATCTTGGGACGTAAGGCCAAGTGGCAGGCCAACAGGGCGAGTTTTTGCTGACCTCCCGAGAGCTTTCTTACCGGGTGGCCAAGAAAAGGAGTCAGGCCAACAGCCTCGGCGGCATCTTCCACGCGCGAAGTCAGAGTCTGTTTCAAGCCCAGGTTGCGAAGGCCAAAGGCTATTTCTTCAAAGAGGCTGGGGCAAAAGGCCTGTGAACGAGGTTCTTGACTGACCAGCGCACAACGACCGAAGAACTCACGGGGCTCGGCCGCAAAAGCGTCAAGCCCATCAACGGTAAGCTTACCCTGAGGCGTTCCCTGGTAGAACTGAGGCATAAGACCAGCCAGACAGCGTAAAAACGTTGACTTTCCAGAACCATTTTCTCCTTGAAGGAGGATGAGCTGACCTTCTTGTGCCTCCAGCTCTGTGGGGCCAAGACTGGGCGTTTCGTAACCGGAATATTGAAAACCAACACCTATCGCACTGATCATGGAGCCGGGGGCTTTCATGGTGCTGGGCGATCGGGGGGAGGTACCTGAGGTAGAGGTTGCCAAGCATTGAGGAGACGAGCTTTTTTAAGAAAGCTAAGGACAAGGACAGCGAGTGTGGCACCGGTCAGGGTGCTTAAACCAAAGGGGATAAAGAGCACAAGAAACCCGGCGGAGGATTTCATCAGGACCGGCACAATCCAAACCGCACTGATCCACGAGGCAATTAGCCCCGTTCCCACGACTTCACCAAGGGCCGCTAAAAGAATTTTTGAAGTCCAACGATAGAGCAACCCGGCCAATAAGGCACCGATCATTCCACCGGGAAAGGCGAGGATGGTTCCAGTTCCCAAAAGATTTCGCAACACGGCAATCACGAAAGCGTTCCCAACAGCCCAAGAAGGCCCTAAAAGAACCGCCGACAAAACATTGATAAATTGCTGGGTCGGGTTAATTTTGGCCGGACCAATAGGAAAGGTCGTAAAAGGGGCTAAAACCACCCCCAAGGCCACTAAAATAACGGCTAAGGCCGTTTTTCGCGAAAACGTTAAACCATTCTTACTCTTCATTCCAACTCCCTCCGCTGGTTCTAGCCAGATCAGGTTCTAAGGGTAGGTTGCGGTTTCAAAACCGTTCACCTTCTCAGCCGGGATAACCCAGCACCCCTGAGGATGTTGACATCCTACCGAGCAGACTTTCTTGCTGTCAAGTCAAAGATCATCTCATTGATCGCCGTCAAAACTTTTTTTGCTCAGGGAGTAGCGAGAAGAGCGTTTTTCTTTTATGGTACGGTTATGGTTACGGATTTGGAGCATCTTTCCCAACAGTTCCCCGCCGCCGCTGAATATGTCAGCAATATTTTTCTTATTCATCGAGATTACGGCACCGTTACCAATCTTCGCCTGGCGGAGTGGATGGGGGTTTCTACACCCGCCGTGACTCAAGCCCTAGTGCGCTTGAAAAAGCTAGGACTCGTGGACTATCAACGCTATGCGCCAGTAAACCTCACTGAGCAAGGACGACAGTTTGCTTTAAGGGTTCTTAAACGCCACTACCTTCTTGAGCATTTGCTGGTGCGTCTCTTAGATTTTCCTTGGGATAAGGCTGATGAAGAAGCAAAGGTGTTGCAAAGTCATATCTCTCAAGATCTCGAAGACCACCTGGATGCCAAATTGGGGCATCCTCAGACGTGTCCCCATGGCAATCCACTCCCGGGGACCGAAATTGAACCCAAATTGCTGGGTGCACAAAGGTTGAGTCAGGCCCCTCTCGGGGCCGAGATTCTTATCTTGCGGATTACCGAAGAAGGCGAGGCTATACCTCTTATGCTCCCCTTTTGTCAGGCCTCGGGCATCAAGCCAGGGGTTAGGTTTTTTGTCAAACAGACAGCGGAGACCGAAATTCGTCTAAAACATGCGGATTGGGAAGTCGCGGTACCGATTTCTTTGGCGCAACATATTCGCTTCAGTTTATAATTATAAGGAAAATTCATGCCGGAATCTCGTCCGCTTTTGACTCCCGGCTCCTATGCCTTGGTGACCGGAGCGACCAATCCTTTAGGAAGAGCTGTAACGCTTGAACTCGCAAGACGGGGGGTTCATGTTTTTATGGTTGCAAGAGAATGGGAGCATGGCTTTGCTCTCCGTGAGCAAGTTCGTGCAGTGGCGAGTGCTGATGCTGAACCAGAGCTCTTTTTTGCGGAGTTTTCGTTGCTTCCTGATGCATTAGCTCTTGCGGAACGCCTCAAAGAACGTACCGATCACCTTGACGCGATTTTCCACTTTAGTGGGCTAAAACCAGCACCTGATGAGCCCCTCGGCGAAGAACCTCACCCTTCCTATGTTTACAACGTTCTTTCACCCTTCGTGTTAACCCAAAAACTAGAGCCACTTTTAGACAAGACAAAGGGCGTGATCATTGGGGATGTTGCTTCTGAGTGGAGGCAAGGCCGATTAGATTGGTCTGCCTCAGACGACGTCCTTTGGGACACGAGTCTTGCTGAAGAGGAATTGACTGCAGACGTCCCCGAAGAAGACCCAGAAGAAACCATCCCTGTTGAGGATCCTGAACGACTATGGGCCGATTCGCAAGCAGGACGCCTACTATGGCTTTTTGCCCAAGCCCGAAAGTGGTCTTCATGTGGCTTGCACGCTTACGCTCTCAAGGCAGGAACGGAAAATTCGGCACTGACACGGTTTTTGCCGTTTTTATACCCTCATGTAGACAAACTTGCTAGGCGAGCCCTGGAATTAATCAAAAACCCTCCTTTGCCTCACCAAGTCTGGTGGCCCAGTGACCACTCGCGACGCCTACCAGCTTTGGAAAATTCCTGGCTGCAAGATACCCTCTGGGATCGCCTTTGCGAGTGGGGTGAGACTTTATCCTAAGGAGGGATTTCCTCCTTTTCCCTTTGGCTTGGTCTTCCGATATTAAAGAAACCGGAGGAATTCATGTTCGGCCTTGAAGAAGATCTATACGCACAATTGCTTCACCTACGTGACAACTTTGGGATTTCTTATATCAAAGCCGAATTTGAGGCCGAAGGTTCTAGCTTTAATGACTTGGTGCGGCTAAGGCGTTTGACCGCTTTGGCTGGTTTAGGGCTAATCCTCAAAATTGGGGGGTGTGAAGCGGTTCGCGATTTACAGGACTCCCTTCACCTAGGGGTGGATGGTTTAGTCGCCCCTATGATTGAAAGTCCCTTTGCTTTGGCGAAGTTTTGGGAAGCCGTAAATCGAGTCTATCGCTTTGGTCGAAAGCCCCGCCTGGCGTTTAATGTTGAAACCAAAACTTGTCTTGAATCCTTTGATGAGATTCTCGATTACGCCGAAGGAAAGATGGATTCTTTGACCATCGGGCGCACAGACCTCGCTGGTTCGTGGCTAGACCCTCAAATTACCCCCGATTCTGATAGTTTGTTGACCGAAGTCGAAAAGGTTGCCGCAAAAGCTCGAGCACGAGGTTGGGATGTCTGGATGGGGGGATCACTCAGTCGCTCCAGTGTTGATCGGCTGGCACAACGCACTGCTCTTCGGGGAAGTGTTTCGCATTTTGAAACCCGAAAGGTTGTAGTTGCTTCTCCGGTTTTATGGAGCCATCCAGAAGTCATCGCCGAAGCCCTCCGTTTTGAAGAGCTCTTTTTAATGTCTCGTCAAGAAATTCTTGAAAGTTTGACACGCGAAGACAGTCGTCGCTTAGAGGCTTTGCGTCGTCGCTCCTAAGAGAGTATCCAGGCGGCGGCTTCTTGAGCGGTTAAGCCTGCTCTTGCCTCGCCTGTACGAATATCTTTCAGTTGAAAGGTCTGAAGTTGTGGCTCTTGAGCAAGTTCGGGGGCTAAGGTTGCGACAAAGGGTATACCTTTTGTTTCAGCAAATTT